>CAZJNQ010000032.1:0-23264 GCA_964547475.1 uncultured Porphyromonadaceae bacterium | reverse complement strand
AAGGCAAAAGGCAAAAGGAAAGGCAAAAGGCAAAAGGAAAGGCAAAAGGCAGAAGGCACAAGGCAAAAGGAAAGTAAGACGTAATAAGAAAAAAGGATAAAGTGTTGACTAACCCCAGACTTCAGTCTGGGGATTTCCCCCCATCCTCTTTGACTAACCCCAGACTTCAGTCTGGGGATTCTCATCCCGCCCTGATATGACTAATCCCAGACTTCAGTCTGTGGTCTTTCGACTCACCAGTCACCAGTCACCAGTCACGAGTCACGAATCACGAGTCACGAATCACGAATCACGAGTCCCCTCTCCTCTGTCGCACCGCTTCGAAAAGCAGTATTGCGGCGGCGGCGGAGACATTCAACGATGAGATCCTGCCAAGCATGGGTATCTTGACAACCTGGTCGCAGAGATCGAGCAGGGCCGGACTGATGCCGGTATCCTCCGCGCCCATGACAAGGGCCATGGGACGACGGAAATCGGCCTTATAATACAGAAGGTCGGTTTTTTCCGTTGCCCCGGTAATGCAAAGTCCTGCGTTTTTAAGGTATTCGACCGAGCGGGCCAGGTCGGGTGTCCGGCAGACGGGGATGATGCTGAGAGCACCGGCAGAGGTTTTCATGGCATCCGGGTTGATCTGGGCGCTCCCTTTTTCCGGGAGGAGAATAGCATCGACACCGGCCGCCTCGGCTGACCGTGCGATGGCTCCCATATTTCTCACGTCGGTGATGCAGTCCAGGACAATGAAAAGCGGGTCGTGCCCCGATTCGAAAGTCCGGGTGACCACTTCTTCAAAGGGCTGGTATGCCACAATTGCGGTCACCGCGATAATACCCTGGTGGTTCTTCCGGGTAATCCGGTTAAGTTTCTCAACGGGCACGAACTGATAAGGTATGCCGGACTGACGGATCAGATGAAGCAATGCGTAGAACTGATCACCCTGCAAGCCTTTCCTGATAAAGATCCGCTCCATGTTCCGTCCGGCTTCGACAGCTTCCTGCACCGGCCTGAGTCCGAAAATATAATCCTGTTGATCTGTCATAAACTAAAAATCTTTCCTTTCCGCCACGAATCCACAGCGGTATTCCATAATACCCGGTAATCTTCCTTTCGTTTCAGGCTGAAATCATATCCCCATAAATAATCCTCTTTCAGGTCAAACTCAAACCGGACCTCCTGGGCACCCTGTGTGCTCTCATAATGCCAGGTTTCAGCGGTTTCAGTCCTGCTGACATACGATGGAGGCCCCATGATCACATAGATCATGCCCCGGTCGGTCTTCCACCCCTGCCGCGAAGAGGGAAAATAAAGGTTGGCAAAGATTACCCGGTTATAGTATATCCGTATCAGGTCGCGGGTGTTGTCGAAGGTCTTGCCACGTCCCAGCCAGAAATCATCCACAGCTTTTTTGCGATCGGGATCAGCGACCAATTTCTGATACTCTTCGCGGGTTGAAATAAATTGAAGCGGTGGAAGCATATCCTCCGGCCTGTTGATCTGCGGATAACGCTCGCCGAATTGTGTCAGGCATAATCCCTTAAGCCTTGCAGGATCAAAGTGGAACACATAAATACCTTCCCCACCCAGTTTATACTGGAGCTGTTCGGAATAGGCCAAGGTGTAGGAGGAATCCGGGACCGGGACATAACCGGGTCTCTCCTCCAGTGAAAAAGGCGGAAGAGGCAGTACGTTCCTGGGTTCGAAAACAGATACCGTTATCTGGTTGGATGGCGGATTGGCCTTAATGATCCTGAAACTTTCATCAGGATAATAAAAACTTTCAAAAGCCACCTGGTTATTGGGTTGGTTCAGGATCAACCAGTTTTGTCGGGGTTCCTCCGAAAAACGATCCACGAGTATCATTTCCCGTGCCTCTGTTTGCCGGATCTCATCCTCCAGGGTAGCATCCAGCAGATAGCTTTTCCCATTCTCCGCGGGTAGCCTGAGGGATCCGACAATGGCTTCGCCGACCGATTCACGGTTAACCACAAACAGCTGGGTATCACGGCCGGCAATTTCCTTTTTTTCAAAAGAGGAATAGAGGGTATAAAAAAGTTTCAGGCGCGCCTGATCCTTGACCGACGGATTGGCCTGGTTAAAAACCACTTCGCTGGACAATACCTTAAAGAACAACATGCTTTCACGATCCCCGGTATGATACACCGTAAACTGGGGATGCAGGATCATCCTGCCCGGATTGTACAGGATCAGCGGCTTGTTGGAAGTGGAGGTCTTTTGGAGAGTCAGGCAGGAAGGGAAAAGCAGAAGTATAAGGAAAAAGGAAAAAGGAAAAAGGAAAAAGGGGAAATTCCTTGAGGAAATTTTACGATTACCGTCACATTCCGGTTTTTTCTTGTTATGGCCCAATATCTTTCTGCGTTAAAATTCTAAGCTCCCTCCCCATTACACTTTTTCCTTTTTCCTTTTTCCTTTTTCCTTCCTCCTTTGCCCATCGGTCTCACCGCCAGGTTAGCATTATAATACCTCTCATCCCCTGTCACCTCCTCCAGGATCCATTCGGGCCATTCGGGCTGCTCCGTCTCATTCTTCAATTCCACCTCCGCCAGAAGAAGTCCTTCGTTGTCTCCGAGAAACTCGTCGACCTCCCAGGTATATCCCTTGTGTCTGATACGGTACCGCCTCTTTATGATCACCGGGATTTCCGTCATTTTCAGGATCTCAAGGCCATCATTCATCGGAATGGGATATTCGAATTCCGTCCTGCTCAATCCTTCGGTAGCCCCCTTGATGGTCAGGTACCCCTTGTTTTCGGTGATCCGTAACCGGATGGTGCAGTCAGCGTTCCTCAACAGGTACGCCTGCTGGATAAAGCTGGCATCGGCCGGATTTGCCACTTTATTCCAACGTTCCGGATCGACCAGGTATTTCCTTTCCGTTTCCGTCATTTCTGTGCCAGTTGTTTGAAATCCTGACCGCTGGGTCCCTGGAATATGCGCAGATCGAATTCGGGCATCATAGCCAGGATATGGTCAAAAAGGTCCGATTGTATCGACTCATACGCCACCCAGTTCTTATCGGAACAAAAAACATACACCTCCATGGGTATACCCCGGTCGGAAGGTTGTAACTGCCTGACCATAAAGGTCATGTCTTTCTGAATCATGGGATGGTGCCCGAGGTACAACTCCAGGTACTTCCTGAAGATCCCCAGGTTGGTAAGGTTGGACCCGTAACCCGGCCGGGCAGGATCGGCTCCGGTTTTTGCCTGGTTCATGGTGATCTTCTTCCGGCTTTCCTTTATATAGTCTGTCAGGAGAATGATCTGTTCGAGGCGGTCAAGCTGTTCCTCCGAACAAAAATGAACAGTGCCCATATCAATATTGACAAACCGCTTGATCCTACGGCCGTTTGATTCTTCCATGCCCCTCCAGTTTTGAACGTGTTCGGATACCAGGGTATAGGTGGGCAGCGTGGTGACCGTCTTGTCAAAATTCTCGATCTTGACCGTATTGACGGTGATATCGGTGATGACCCCATCGGCACCCCTCGAGGGGATGGTAACCCAGTCGCCTATCCGGATGGTTTTGTTGACCGACAACTGAATCGAGGCTACCAGTCCCAGCAGGGTGTCGCGGAAAACGAGCACGACCACGGCCACAAAAGCTCCAAGTCCGGTAAAGAAACCCTTCAGCCTGAAGTCGAACAGGATCGACAGGATCCAGACCGAGGCAATCAGGATCAGCACCCCTTCAATAAACTGGATATAGCCTTTAATAGGGACGTTGCCCGAAAAGTCCATCCGTTTGTATATCGAGCTAAAAGCATTAAGAACCGAAAAGAAGATCATCACACAGATAATGATCATATAGACTGCAACCGCATCCCTGAAAAACTCGATCCAGCCGTTAAGGACCTGCCTGGCCGTATCGTCCCCGGTGTCAGTATAGATACCTTCGAACACACAGGGTATCAAATAAAAAACTATGACTGCGGGCACCAGGTGGGCCATCCGGTGGAATACCCCCTTCTCCAGCAATATGTCATCATAGGTATTCTTGGTACGCTTCACCAACCGATGGATAACGGCTTTCAGGATGATCCTGGAGAGCCGGTCGAGGAAAAACCCAACGAATAGCAGGAATGCCATCAGGACGGCAACATGAAGAACCTGACCCAGGGGGCCCGTGAGGCCGATGGAGGTGAGCCAGTCGGATATTCCCCCGATGAGCTTTTTTAGACTTTCACCCATGACTGTTGTAAAGTATTCTCTTAAGCTTGTTCAAAAATACAATGTAATTTACCTTTACCGAAAGTATCATAAAAAATCAAGGTTATGAAGAAGTTGCTTATTCTGGTTGTTTTACTGGTTTCCCTGAGTCTCCAGGCCCAGATCCGATATGAGGATTATTTCACCGACAATACCCTCCGGTTTGATTACAACCGCTGCGGCACGGCAGCAACCGAACAGGTTTATTTCGTGAACATGAAGCAGGAAGGCAAATGGTCAGGTCCCCGTACCAGGCTGATCGATCCCTTCCCCTGGGGAGAATATCGCGTGGAGGTTTATGACCAGGCCTCCAGGAAACTGATCTATACACGGGGTTACGCCGGCCTTTATTCCGAATGGCAGACCACCCGTGAAGCCAAGGAAACTTCGCGTTGCTTTTATGAGACCGTTCTGATACCCTTTCCAAAAAAGCCGGTCAACCTGGTCCTTCTGAGCCGTGACCGGAAAACCAAGCTTAACCGGGTGTTTGAGTACCCTATAGATCCGGCCTCCTATTTCATCAGCAAGGACAGGGGTCCGGTTTACAAATCCTACATGGTCCATGATTCAGGTGACCCGGCTGTCAAGATCGATGTGGCCTTCATTCCTGACGGTTTTATGGACACCGAAATGGATAAATTCAAGGAAGCTGTCCGGGAGTTTTCAAAAGGGCTGCTTAACACTCCTCCTTTCACGGCATATGAAAACAATTTCAACATCTGGCTGGTTGAAGCCCCTTCAGCCGAATCGGGCACCGATATCCCTGCCAACGGGATTTACAAGGAAACGCTGTTAAGCACCGGTTTCTACACTTTTGACAGCGAACGCTACAACATGACCTATGATATCAAATCGGTCCGGGATGTCGCCGCGAATGCTCCCTATGACGTGATCATCATCCTGGTCAATTCGGAAAAGTACGGCGGAGGCGGCGTCTACAACTATTACGGGTGCTTTACCGCCTTCAACCGGCAATCCATCGGCGTTTTCGTTCATGAATTCGGACACTGTTTCACCTGGCTCACGGATGAATATTATACGAGCGACGTGGCTTACAGCGACTATATCGATCTGACTGTCGAACCCATCCAGCCCAATGTGACAACCCTGGTGGATTTTGGCAAAAAATGGAAGAAGATGGTCAAGGCCGGAACACCCATCCCGACACCCAGGACGGCGACTTACGAAGGCGTGGTCGGTGCTTTTGAAGGAGGGATGTACAGCGCTAAAAACATCTTCAGCCCGATGAACAAGTGCAAGATGAACTGGCTCGGTGATCCATTTTGCCCGGTGTGCACGAAGACGATCGTCGACATGATCGGGTACTATACAAAGTAAATAGCCACATTCCGCTATCAGGTGCGTTATGCTCACCAACAGGCCTCGCTAAAGCCCGGCTAATTGGAGCCTTGCACTCGAAACTGAATAGTTTGCTGATCTGTTATTATATACTTACCTTTGTAGCTATCCCCCAAAAAATAAGATACGAAGGCTTTGAAAACAATTGTTTTTCTGCTTTGCCTCATTTTTCCATTTCAATTTGGGCAGGCTCAGTGGTCAGGGGATCCAGCTATTAATAAAACCATCTATCCTGGGCATACTTATCAAAACGGGGATGGATTGGGAATGTCCATGGAAGGGTTAACGGATGGTTACACCTATTTTACCTGGAAAGACAAAGCTTGCTTGATTCATATTCAGCTTTACGACCCAAAAGGTTTTCCGGTTTGGCCTGACAATGGTTGCGTTTTAGACAATCCGTATGGAGGAACTTATTCTTCTATTGCCGATTCAGATAACAACCTGATCATTATTCCTTGTATACATACTTATAACTCAGAGCACGACCTGGAAAGGCAGTTACTGTTCCTGAAGGTTGATCGGACCGGACATGTATTCCGGGGAGAAAATGATATAAAGATCCACATTGATGGCGAGATTCATTATTCATTAAGCCCTGATAATGAATTGATTATCTCAAACTCTTATATTACCGATCGTGGACTCGGACAGACCGTCCGGAAAGTAGATCCGGATGGCGATCTGGTCTGGGGAGAAAAAGGCATTGTAATTGACAGTCTTGACTACACAAAGATCATTGGATCATATAATGGCGGATTCTTTTTGCTGTACGGAACCTATATCGGAACTCAACACGACGATGGTCAATATGATGTCTTTCTGAGGAAATATGACGAAAGTGGAAAGCCGTCATGGCCCAGGGATATAAAAATATATTCCGGGTGGTTCCGGACCTGGACGGTACGTGTGTTAATGGATGATGACGGAGGATTTTACCTTATGTGGGAACCCTCAACCGTCCAGCATTTTAATTCGGATGGTTTTGAAATCTGGTCTCCCGGCGGCGTTAAGGTGATGGAGGATTCAACTGCCCGGTGGTTTGTGTCTCCCCAACCGGCTGGTATGATTAACAACGATCAGCTTTTGGTGCTGTTTACCCGATATGACAAAGCCTACCCTTATACTCCTGCCCTTTATGGACAGGTGATTGACAGGGATGGAAACCTGGCCTGGGGCAAATCAGGAAGGAAGCTGAATTGTGATGATCTTTCGGGAAGGTATGCATCCTTGAATGGCCAATACTTAGCCAGGATCTGTAACGATTCCCTGCATATATTCTATATCTACCCCATTCCTGAATTCTCAATCCTACCGGTCACCATACGGATGACCAGTTCATCGCTGACCGATGGAGAAACATTCACCTCACCGTTATTAATCAGTTCAAGGGAAGGAAATAAATCATTCCCACAGGTTACTCAGTTTGTCAATGGCCAGGCAATTGTTTCCTGGGTGGAAAAAAAGGATAGTACTTATAATATCATTAAAGCACAAAATGTTTATTCCAACGGTACGATGGGTACCGGGAGCAGTAGCCTTCTTGACACCGAATCAGCGATTGAATCCTGTTATCTCGGGTATAATCCGGTCACTCGCATTATTTTAATGCATAAGCTTGAAGGCAGCGAGCTAATCAGTTTATATAACCTGATGGGTACTGAAGTATACTCTCATAAGGCTTCAGAATCTCAGATCCTGCCCGCTCTTCCAACCGGCATGTTTATACTGGTAATTAGCCGGCCTGGCTATCAGGAACGCCATAAAATACTAATTGCCAATTAACTAAAAGCCAACGAGCCCAATTTAGGAAACCTGACCGACCCAATTACCCGACCAGCGGGAGGTCGATGGCGGAATAAGCTACATGAACCTTTCCCTTTTCTGCAGGCTTGTCAACCCGCCCAGAAGGAAAAGAATGATCCCGACCAGAAGGATCACGCGGTTGTCATGAACGATCGCTTTCCAGGCGGTCTCGCTGGTTCCGTCGGGTATATTGAAAGGATTGAGAAAGAGATTCCATTTGGTCTTTTCCACCACATCCATCAGGGCTGTAAAGAACACCCCTATGATGATCATCACAACACCCGTTCCGATCCCGTTCCGGATGAAGGTCGACAGCAGGAAGGCCAGGGTTCCCATGAAAAAAATCGGGAACATCAGGTGCCAGGCCATGTTCATTACGGGGGTAGGGACCAGCGCCCAAGAGCAGAACAGGGCGAGCAGGACCAATATCACGAAAACCAGGATGTAAATCAGGACCAGCCTCACCAGCCAGACCTTGTAACGGTAATCCGGTATACCGAAAAGTATTTCCAATATCCGGTTATCCTCGTCGTTCTGGATCCCAAAGACCGTCGGATAAAAGACCAGCAGCAAACCGGGGTAAAGCAGAAGCGAATAGATGGTGCCCGAAGTGATGCTGCCTCTGGAGAACAGGGTGATCAGAAGGATGATGATGAAAAAGCCCAATGAAGCAAGCAGAAACCAGATGAACTTGTTGGCAAAAATGATTTTCAAATTGTACCGGATCATGCTGGTGGTCCAGTTCCACAGGACGGATAATCGATTGGGTTTCATGTCAGATCGCTTTCTTCAACATCCATAAATAGGAATCCTCGAGCAGAGGCTGGACCGGAACGGCATCGGGCAGAGGAGGATCTTGGGCCAGCAGCCTGACCCGTATTTTCTGGCCATCACGCATGTGGTAAACAACCTTGTATTCTTCGGACAACCGGTCGAATTCGGCCAACCCGACTTCAATCTGCCATACATGTCCTTTCGCCATATGGGCCATCTCCTCGGGAGTGCCCAGGTAGACCAGGTCCCCTTTATCCAGGACGGCAACACGGTTGCAGGAACTGGATATGTCCTCAATAATGTGGGTTGAGAAGATGACGACCCGGTCGCGCGACAGTTCCACAAGGAGGTTCCTGAACCGGATCCTTTCCCTGGGGTCAAGGCCGGCAGTAGGTTCATCCACAACCAGGATCCGGGGAAGGTGGAGCAATATCTGGGCTATGCCGATACGCTGCTTCATCCCTCCCGAGTAACTTCCTATACTCTCATTTTTATGCTCGGTCATATGGACGGCTCCGATAACGTAATCAACCCGTTCCCCGCGCTCGACGGGATCCTTGATCCCTTTCAGGATACCCTGATAGTTCAGATATTCGCCAGCCGTCATGTTCTCGTACATACCGAATTCCTGCGGAAGGTAACCGATCAGACCTTGAAGCTCTTCCCGCTTCTTCTGGGTATCGACACCGCTGATCCAGATCTTGCCATAGCTCTGATCCAGGATGCCGCAAACAATCCTCATCAAGGTTGTCTTGCCGGCGCCATTGGGCCCGAGCAGGCCAAACATGCCGTTGCCGATCTCCATGGAAACGCCTTTCAGCGCTTTGAATGGCTTCTTCTTCGAGCCAATCACCGGTATAGCTTGTACCAGGCGGTACCATCCGCGACGGATACGGCCAAACCGGCCTGTTATCCGGTCCACATTCACCTTGTCCCGCGCCAGTCGCATGGAGGTCCTGTAAATGATCAAGGCCATATACCATAAAACACCGATCAGAACATCCAGGGCAATATTGTGCCACCGCAAATGAAAGAATATCACGCTGAAAGCGGGAAATCCCCAGAATATCAATGATTTGATTCTTGTGTTCAAGAATCCTCCGATCCTTGATGAACCTTTGGAAGCCAGGTATTTGCTGATCGGGGTGTAGAGCCTGATGAGCATAAACCAGAGAGGAATGGTCAGGAGGAAAATCCAGATTCCCGACTGAAGGTAAAAATAGATGAAGTACACCATGAACCCAACCAGGGGTATCTGCCAGATCAAGTCTTCCAGATCCTTCAGTGTTTTATATTCCTTTTCCAACCTCAACCGTTTCCGTATGTTGATGCCCCCGTTCCATTGACGCGTGAACAAGCCGTCCCGCTCATAGATCTTAACGAGGTTCTGGACCTTAATGATGATGGGTTCACCTTCCGGGATGGCTTTATCGCTTGCCTTTCTGAGGCTGTTCAGCAGGAACCAGACCGCAGCCGGCACAACCGTTATGACCAGGAGCACGTCCACCAGCTTCCAGAGGAAGGTTTCGACCGTGAAATAGATGAGCACCGACAGGAGTACCATCAGGGAATACATGATGATCTTCACCCACAGTTTCTGTTCCCTCATCCAGGCCAGGGCGTTTTCGAGACCTGAATAGAAAGTGGGAATGAACACCAGGGTCAGGAGGGTGCTGACTGACAGTCCTCCGATCACGGTGATGGCAAAGGGTGCGCCTATCAGGCTGACATATTCCGATTTCCCCATTGCCAGGGGAACCATGGCTACGATGGTTGTGGCTGCCGTGATCAGGATCGGGCGAAGCCTGGCCAGCCCCGCCGTCATGAGAGCCCGGATTTTCCGGTTGCCTCTCTTTCGGAGGATATTGGTATAATCGATCAGGATGATCCCGTTGTTGACCACAATGCCGATCAGGATGATAAATCCGGTCAGGGTGTTGGCATTGATCAGGGAATTTTTCGTAAACAGGATGGCCAGGAAAGAACCGATGCCGGCCAGCGGGATAGACAACAGCAGGACAAACGGGATGCTGAAGGATTCAAAGACAGCGGCCATGATCATGAATATCAGGAAGAATGCTGCCGCGATCAACACATAGAATTCCCGGAACTCGTTCTCTTCATGCTGGACTTCGACAGCCACTCCGGCCGGAATGGTGAGGCTGGCGACAAGATTGTCCACCTCGCCCCGGGCTGCATCCAGCAAGGTCTTGGAATTGTTGGTTTCGGAGTCGAACCGGTAGGTCAGGGAAACCTCTTTCTCCTGGTTCACCCGGTTGATGCTCCCCATACCGTAAGCAAAATAGATCCTGGCCAGATCGGTCAACCGGTGTATTGCCCCATCGGTCGAAGGAATATCCATCTCCTGCAGGTCAGCCATGGTGCGGGTTTGGTTTTCCTCTTCCTTCTCCCTCACCTTCTGATCGTATTTTATCAGGATGTCATATTCTTCTTCCGATTGCTTGAAAGTGACACCCGTGGTAAATTCGGTCGGGAAGGAGCTGAGTTCCGACATGACCGAATTAAGCTGTATATTTCTTTCTCCCATTTCGCGGGTGTTAAAAGCCATTCTGACTTCCGGACGGTTGTCTGAAACACCCAGGCTGACCGACTGGATCGTCGAAAGGTCCTCCAGATAATACTGGATATCTTCGGCAACCGCTTTCATCAGGGTATAATCCTGCCCCTTGATCAGGATCTTTTCCTGCTGGACTCCCACTCCCATAAAAGACTCAAGGCCTCCCATATCGGGCATTCCGGAAGAGCCCCCGCTACCGCCCGAAAATCCGCTGCTGGTTGAGAGTTGCTGAAACTCATATTCAACCTGCGGGATATTCTGTATTCTTCTTTCAATGTCTGACTTGATTTCAGGCAATTCGCGATCCTTGATTTTCTGAAATTTTTCCACCAGTTTCACCCTGACGGTTGCCTGCGCTTCCTGTGTCTCCGTGACAATATCCTCCTTCTCCGGCAGGTCCATGAGCCGTTCTTCCATGGTCCTGACAGCCAGGTCCGTGTTTTCCAGGGTTGTACCCGTGGGCATGGTAACGGAAATCCTGATTTCACGGGTGTCAGCCTCTTTTAAGGTGTTGGTTGATATGGCCAGAGCGGCAAAGAGCGTGACGAAGAAAAGGACCATGCCGCCGATGACCGTAAAAGCAGGTTTCCTGAGGCTGGTTTTCAGGAGCAGCACATAGATCTGGATCAGCCGCTGGTGCAGGTGCACCTTTTCAAAAACTGCCGGGGTATCCCTGGGACGACGCTCCAGGATCAGGTGCGTCAGCATGGGTATTAGCATCAGAGCAACCATCATGGATATCAGGAGGGTCGAGATGATCGAGACACCGATATTCATTCCCAGGATCCGGATCAGGAAATTATCTGAAAACAGGAACGGAAGGAAAATGGTTACCGTTGTCAACGTCGAAGCAAAAACCGATCTCCATACTTCCCTGGTTCCCTGGACCACCGCCAAATCAGGCGGTTCCTGCCGGCCCGCATGCCGGTAAATATTCTCCAGCACAACAACACTGTTATCCACCAGCATGCCAATTGCAAGAGCCATACCGACCAGGGTCAGGCTGTTGAGGGTGATCCCGGCCGCATAGAAGAGATTGAAAGCCACATAAACGGATACCGGTATGGATAAAGCGATGCTTAGCACCAGCCGGATCCTTTTCAGGAAAATCCAAAGGATAAAGATGGCCAACAATCCGCCGGAAATGGCCAGGTTGATGATCTCATCAATGTTCTTCTCCATGGTTTCCGCTGTGTTTTCCTGGATCTTGATCTCCAGTTCCAGCGGGGCCAGTTCCTTATTAAGCTGTGTCACAAGCCTCTTCATGGAGTTCGAGAGATCAATGACATTGACCTGTGCATCAGCTACCAGGTTGAGTGTGACGGATTCCATCCCGTTGATCCGGGAATAGGAAGTCTCTTCCTTGACCCCGAAATAGACCGAAGCCACGTCCTTCAGCAAAACCGGCCCCGATTCTTTGATCACCAGGCTTTCGATCTCACGCGTATCGGTATAGTCGCTTGAAACATGAACGAAATGAATCTTATTTCCCTGATAGGCATTCCCGACATATGTCCGGTCGCGCCCATTTTGGGCGATGGCATTCCTAACCTGATAAGGTGTGATCCCGTAAGCATCGCAGGCATCCTTGTCCAGAGTGATCTCCAGGGTTTTTTCCTGCCCGCCGAAGACTGTAACGCCGGCAATTCCATCGACGCTTTCGATCCTGGGTACTATTTTCTCATCCGTGTACTGGCGTATCCTGTTAGCTCCGCCGGTTCCCCTGACTTCCAGTGCCATGATCTGGTTGGCCGATTGCTGGAGGTCAACCTTTTGAACCGTCACCGTGAAGCTTTCAGGCAATGAGTTTTTAATCTCATCAATCCGTTCCTGGAGCTTTAGCTGGGCGATCTTGAGGTCGGTGTCCGGCGTGTAGGATGCATAAATGGTTCCGCGCCTCTGTGCTGCCGAAGAGGTAATCTCTTCTATTCCCTGCAGGCCGCCGATGGCTCCCTCGAGCGGGATCACGGCCTGTTTCTCCATATACCCGGGGTCCACTTCCACCTGGGAGGTCACCATGACCACCAGGTAAGGAGCCTGGGAATTGGGAAACAATTCAATTTTCAGTTGCCTGTATGAAACGACACCCAATAAGGTCAGCCCGATGAATATCATCGAGATAAGAACTTTGCGTGTGACGATCATCCTCATGAGGCTGTCTCCTTAATTTTGAGCTACCCGGGCAAATTTTCTCCCGGTGGTCAGCCGGTCAAGGACATCGTAAACGCACGGGATCACAATCAGGGTCAGACAGGAGCTGGTGACCAGCCCTCCGATAACGGCCAGGGCCATCGGGGAGCGAAGGGAGACGCTTTGTCCGAAACCGATCGTCATGGGCAGGAGGCCCAGGATGGTGGTCAGACTGGTCATCAGGATCGGGCGGATCCTCTGGTGACCGGCCTGGATGATCGCATCCCTTCTGTTCATGCCGCCCGCCCGCAGCTGATTGATGCAATCCACCAGGATGATGGCATTATTGACCGCAATGCCGGCCAGCATGATGATCCCGATATAAGCCATCATGTTGAACGACTGGCCCAGGATGAAGAATAGGAATACGCTACCCACAGCCGCCAGGGGGATCGTGAGCATGACCGTGAATGGATGTATCAGGGATTCAAACTGGGAAGCCAGCACCATGTAAACAAGGGCCAGCGAAAGAAGCAGGGCAAAGATCAGGTTTTTCATGGACTCCTGTCGCTTGACTTCTTCTCCCGCCTGCCGGATCGTGTACCCGGGCGGCAGTTCGATCCGGCTCAGGGAAGCATTCAGTTCCTCAATGATCCGGTTGCTGGGCTTGTCGCCACGGAGTTGGGCAGTCACCTGGCCGACACGGCTCTGGTTTGTCCTGATGATCTCCTTGGGTGCTGTAGCCTCACGGATAGCCGCAACATCACCCAGGCGTACCGCACTGGTTCCCACCTTCAGTTCAATGTCCTCAATCTGGCCGACTTCAACATCCGGCAGTTTCAGCCGGATTTCGGTCATCTCGCCGTTATAATCGAACTGCCCGGCAGAGGTGCCGGTCAGGATTTGTGTCAGCTGGCTGATGATCTGATCTATGGTGACATTGTACATTCCCGCCCGGTAACGATCGATCACTACTTCCACCTCCGGCGCTCCCGGCTGAATGCTCGTTACAACATTGAACAAGTCGGAATTGCCGTTCATGATGCCCTGTACCTCTCCGGTCAACCTGCCAATCTGGTTAAAATCCTCACCGACCACTTCCACCATGACCGGGGCTTCATCCGTCCCCAGGGTAGCCTGGAGGACCGTCTCGTCCTGGACAAAGCTGAATTCAATCTCCGGCATCGTCGCAAAAAGCCGGCCCAGGTCATTCAGCAGGACATCACCCTGCCGGCGGGAATCTTCCGTAAGCTTGATCTTTAGGGTAGCGGTGTTCTCATTTTCAAACACCGATTCATCGCTGGTCGAATTGGCAGAGGGTCCGATCCGCGCGTACAGACTCTCCAGGTCAGGTCCCAGGAGCTCCCGTATCATGGGCTCCAGGGTCTTGATGGCTTGATCGGTCCTGGCCAGCTGTGTGCCTTCAGGCAGCTTGATGTCAATCGAATATTCGCGCGCTTCGGTCTTTGGCATGAATTCACTCCCGATAGGCTTGATCAGTAAGGCTGCGGCTCCCATCAGGACAACAGCCAGAATAAGGACCAACCATTTAACTTTCAAGAACTTATCCAGTACTTTCGGATACCATTTGAAACCAATGGTTTTAACCAGTTTACCCGCAGCGACCGGTTTGATGAACCGGTCAAACAGCATGGGTATCACGAGAATGGCGACAATCAGTGAGCAGATGAGTGAAAAGGCGACCGTCCAGGCCTGATCCTTGAATAGTTCTCCGGATGCTCCATGCAGGTAAACGATTGGAAGGAAAACCACGATGGTGGTCAGGGTAGACGAGGTGATGGCGGAACCCACCTGGGAGGTGCCGGTAACAGCCGCCTCCCGGATCGACAGACCCTTCTCCAGGTTCCGGAAAATGTTTTCCATCACCACAATGGCATTGTCCACCAGCATGCCCGCCCCAAGCGCCAGGCCTCCCAAGGTCATGATATTGATGGTCAGCCCGTTGAAATACATCAGATTAAAAGTGGCGATAATGGAAATGGGTATGGCCACACTCGCTATCAGAGTAGCTCCGATCCTTCGCAGGAAAACGAATAATATCAGGACAGCCAGGCAGATACCCAGAAGCAGGGTTGTCTTGACCTCCCCGATAGACGAAGAAATAAAGGTTCCCTGATCCTGGACGACCTGGAAAGTATATCCCGGCAGGGCTTTCTGGATATTTACCAGCTCCTCCTTCAGCTGTTCCACGGCCTTGACCGTATTGTAACTCGGCTCCTTGTAGATGGCCAGACCGACTGCACGTTTGCCGTTGAAGCGAACGATATTTTCCGGATCCTTGTTCCGGAATTCAATGGTAGCGACATCCTTGAGAAAGACAGGCACTCGGCCCGTGAGGGAGGAGCCTGTGGTTGTGGTCGTGGTGGCGGTGGTGGCCGACACTTCCTTAAAACCGACAATCAGTCCCGAAATATCGTTCAGGTCCGAAAAGACGCTGACCCCCTTGATGACGTACTGGGTTCCCATCTCCACGATGGAGCCGCCCGAAACGTTCTGGTTGTAATTGCTGATCTGGGAGGTAATCTGGCTGGTCGTGATTCCAAAGGCATTCAAAAGGTAGGGGTTGGTGCTGATGAGCACTTCCTTGATCTCTTCTCCTTCCATCTGCACATCGGCAATTCCTTCGAGCCTGACCATTTCATTCCTGATATAGTTCTCACCGATCCTCCGCAATTCATCCAGGTCGGTCAGGGATTCATGCTGCATGGCGACCAGCATGACCGGGGATTCGTTCGGATTATGCTGGGTGATCAGAAGTTCTTCAATGTCACTGTTTTGTGAATAGGTACCCAATGCTTTCTGAAGTTCCAGAAAAGCATCATCCATGTCCTTGTTCCAGGCATATTCCACGGTGATCTGGGCTGTTCCCACCCGTGTCAGGGATGAAACCCCGGTCACGTTGCTCTGTCGAATGCAGACCGATTCAATGGGGTCGACGAACAATTTCTCAACCTCTTCCGGAGGACGTTCCCCGGCCGTGATCTCCACATAGATCCGGGGATTGTTCATTTCCGGGAACAGGTCGGTACCCAGCCTGCCATATGAGATGAATCCCAGCAACACCATGGCCAGGATGAACATCGTCACGGTAACAGGATACCTGACTGCAAACTCAGTGATCTTTCTCATTTTTGACAGGATATGCCGGATTAACGGACGATTTTTACTTTAGACCGGTTACCCAGGGTCTCAAATCCCTCGATAACCACCCGGTCATTCATCTGAAGTCCCCTGATAATCTCGACCGAGTCGGGATTTTCCAGGCCGGTTGTTATCACCCGTTCCATCGCAGTGTTCTGGTCAACCACATAAACCGTTTTCCCCCTCTGGCGGGAAACGATGATGTTTTTCGGTATTACGATGGTGCTGTCTTTCCGGGAAGTGATGATTTCCGCCTTGATATAGGATCCCGGCCTGAGCCGAAGGTCATCGTTCTGGATAAGGAGGGTGCCCTTGAAATTACGGGTATCCGGGCTGATGGCGGGAGAAAGCTGGCTGATGGTCCCGTACAGGGTGTCATCCGGGAGGGCATAATTCAAAACCCTGACGTTTTGATTGACACCGACGTGCGCCAGGTTTTTTTCAGGAAGCTGGAATTCCATGTAAAGTTTCCTGTAATCCATGATCTTGACCAGGGATTGCCCGGTTGCCAGTTTATTGCCCTGGGTAAAGAACGGAAGGTCGACGATCACCCCTTCGAAAGGCGCCTTCACCTGCATTTTGGATAGCTGTATTTCAGCGGCAGCATAGGTATATCTTGCGGTTATCAGGGATTGTTCAGAGGTTTTAAGTTCGCGGAGTGTGGCACCGCCCTTGTCATACAGCGATTTCTGCTTTTCATATTCGTTTTGAGAGACATCGAGATTCAGTTTTTTCGATTCGATCTGAATGCCGTTGGTATACTCCTCATCCTCAAACCGTACAATTATTTCCCCGGTGCGGATCCGGTCACCCAACGCCCAGGCCCTGCCTGTCCGCGGATTGTTCTGGAGCAGGTATCTTCCTGACATTTCGGATTTCAGCTCCACCTCCCGCGTGGGATAAACCGTCCCATTTGTTTCAATGTATTCTTCAATGGAGGAGGGCCTGATATCCTGAACAGAAACCGGGACGGAAACTTCCGTTTCAGCATCGGTTTGCTGGTTCCTGCAGCTATTGGCCGTAAGGAGCGCCAGCGGGACAAACAGCAGGCACAGCAAGTAATTGCGGAAAGATTTCATATCGTTGTTGAATTATTTATTAACAGTTGGTACAATGGAGGTTTTGGTTTCCCAGTCATAGAGGGTCTGTATCTTCAGGTTCAGCAGCTCCAGCTTGTAATTGATCTGGGCATTGGCCAGGTCGAGTTTGCTCGATGAAAGCTGGTTCTGATACAGGCTGAGGTCCATGCCCGTCAGGTCGCCGTTCCTGTATCTTTCAAGGTTGATATCGTAGGTAAGCTGGGCGTTCTTTACGTTTTGTTCCGCAATGGTAATCTGGTTCAGCAGGTTCTGCAGGTTACGGTACACCTGGCGAATCGTCTGAATAATGGTGTTCCGCTGATCCTCCAGGTTGATCTCCTGAGTTTCAATGCTGGCCTTGGAGGCATTGATCCGGGCTTTCCGTTCTCCCCAGTCAAAAATCGGGATGTTCAGGCTCAGGCTGATGTCCTCATTATCGGTCGGTGATTTGTAAACCTTCGGGAATGCTTCATTGTCACCGAAGAGGCCGACCGAAAAAGACAGGTTGCCTGCAAACTCATTGGTGGCCATGGTCCGGACCAGGTCAAACTGGGCATTTTCTATGCTGATCTGGCGCTGCCTGAGTTCCATCCGGTTATCCAGACCATACTGGATGGCCCGCCCGAGGTCCACCGGTACCGAATCGACCACGGGGTCAGCCAGGACGCTGACTTCACCGAAAATATCCATACCCACCAGGATTTTCAGCTGGTCCTTGGCATTCTCAAGCGAGACCTTGTAATTCTCAGCTGAAGATTTGCTCGACGCCAGGTTCAGCTCAGCCTGATAGAGTTCCTCCAGGGCTGAAAGTCCGCCTTCCACCTTATTCTTGATTATTTCGTAGGTTATTTTCTGATTTTCATATTCTTCCAGAGCGATCTGGAGGCGCATCTGCTGGTTATACACCGTATAGAACTGCTGGGCGACCGACCGTTCCAGGTTCAACATCTGCAGATTGTAATTAAGCTGTGCATTCTCGTAATCCAGTTCCAGGGATTTCATTGCCAGCTTGGTCCGGTTATACGTGAACAAGGGCTGGTCGTACTGGAGAAACAGGTTGTTGGTGAATGATTTGATGGTTTCGTCCTTGAATTCGCTGTAAGCACGCTGCCAGGAAAAACGGTTGCTGACCGCTATCGTGCCATCGGTCCAGACAATCGGCTGTGATACTGTCAAAGAGCCCGAGCTGTTGAGGTTTTCCTGGGTATTCCAGATTGCATACAGGTCATTGAACGCCCTGTCATGCGAATAGCCGATGGGATTGAGGGTGAAACGGATATTGGATTTCAGCGCCGCTTCCTGTGCTTTCAGCAACTGCTCGCTTCGCTGCAGGCTGAGTTTCACCGTCCGGATGTCCGGACTGTTTTTCGAGGCGATCAGCAATGCATCCTGCAGTTTGATCAACTGCTGTGCCCTGCCGGTCCATGAAACGATCAGGCAGCCAACCAGCAGGAACAATAGATATTTTTTATTCATAACACTCACTTTTTGACAAATTCTTATAGTCATTTCCTTTTTCCTTTTTCCTTTTTCCTTTCAGATCATTGCTGTTTCACCCATTTCATTGCATCAGCCACGACGGTTCTCCCGGTGTTCTTATCGGTCATCACCACCTTGGCCGTATCCTTCTCAAAATAAAATGAACCCAGGTGGTTCCAGCCGGTTTCCGCTGATTTGAGGGAGAGCGTGATATCCTCTTCGCCTTCTCCGTGATATACGGTATAATGGTATTCGTCAGTGATTTCGGGCTGGCTTCCCATTCCCCCTGGTCCGCCACCTCTTTCACCGCCGGGCCCACCGCCCATGCGCATTCCCATCCGCGCAGTCATCGGGTTTATATAGGCGTACACATTATATTGACCGGCCTGGGTCAGGATGGTTCGCCATTCGGCCGTCAGGTTCCCATCGCCTGACTTGACATAAACGGCAGAACGGATGAATTCACCGAAAAATCCGGATTGTATTATGGGAGTCCAAAACTGTGGCGGGCGCCAGAAAATCATGCTCTGATAAGGTAATGATTCATCTTTCTTATTGATTTTGAGCCATTTGACCAACCGGCTTTCGGTTGCCTGCCCCAACATGGAAAATCCGGGATCCTCATTGTCCACGATGATGTCTCCGGGATTGCTCACCGTATAAAAAAGATCGACGGGTTTGAGGCCATCCATGGGTTCAAATCCCCGGATCTGCTCCAGTTGTGGGAAAGGATAACTGATCGTGCTGGGCAGGTTAATGGAAACCAGTGTGCTGACAGACATCATTCTTGGTTGGTCATCGAGAACATAGCCAACCTGCACTGCCGTTCCTGCGGGGATGATCAGGAATTTGTCCGTAGCGGAGTTCCGGCCTGCCAGGGCAAAAGTGGAGCCCATGCGGCTCATGCCACCGCCGAATCCTCCACCGCGTCCACCGCCCATCCCTCCGCGGCCGCCTGAACGGAGCGTGATCTGCATCAACCCTGCCTCTTTGGAAGGGTTGGATACGCTGAACAACATCTGGTAACGGGTCCGGTCATCCTGCTGAACTTCAATGATCCTCACGTTTCCGACCAGGAAGCCTGGCAGTTCGCGGGTGGCGAACCATCTTTCAGCCAGGGAGTCGGGATCGAACCCGAAACGCTTCTTGAAATCCGATGACAGCGAATCCAGGTGCAGGGCACGATAACGGTATTTCTCCATCTCAGACAGCAGGAAAGGCATGAAATCATCTGATCCTGCAACGGCCTCAAGATAGGTAAAGTAGTACTTACCCTTGGCATCTATGACCCGGCGTAAGGCGATATTATCCATTTGTGAAGCCAGGAGTTGCTGAAAAGACTTTTTCTGGAGCTCGACATTGGCCTGCTCCGATTCATTCAAACCTGAGGTTGACGTTCCCCCGAAGCCCATCTGCTGGTCACCGGTATTGGTGATATAGGCTTCCAGTGCCGTATTAAGGATCGGGTACTTGTCAGATTCGAGGTGGTTTATGAAAGTGTAAAACTGCGGGAACAGTGAAAACTGTTTCTCGTTGGTCATCTGGACTGAGCGACTGGACTGGTCGAAGCGGAATCTCATGTCACCCGAGCCCGGTATGAAATTCTCTGACAGAAAATTCCGCAAAATCCTGATCTGCAGCTCTTTTTCCGACAACGATTCATCGTTGGCCTTACTTCTTTTCAAGGATTGCCGGTATTCCTGGGCAAAACCGGCACGGCTGAGCATGCTGCCCCTTTCGGGGAGCAGGACCATTTCGGGCTGCAGGTAATCGCGGTTCTTGATCCATAAACGGGAATAAGCATAGAACTGTATGGGCACCTCTACAAGGCGCAGGCGTGGATAAGAGTATTTCAAGCCCAGCCTTCTTTCCAGGTCCTGCATCATGTCTCCCACAAACCGGGGGAGCGTATCCGATACCGAATCCAGGATAGCTGAAAAACCGTCATGGCCTTTGATCAGGTTCAGTTCCATGCCGATCCCGGAAGTCTGAAGGTTTTTTTGTTCGTAGGGCCCGATGACCAGGGTGATGCCGGGAAGCTGTTCCTCGGGATTGAACACCCACAGGTCGCCGGATTTCGACGCCGGTCCCTGAACGACAGGCTGTAGGTCCTGACGGGTTTCGACCGTAACGGAATAACGGCTGAAGTTCCAGGACGGCATGACTGAAAGATTGGAACCGTGGGATACACCGGGCAAAGGATACCAGGCCGATTCAGGTGTCAGGAGCACATAGCCGGGCTCCACGATGGCAAACCGCTTGCGGATAGCGATTATGAAATCGGGGCCGTACTTCTCGGAAGCTTGTTCCGGCTGTATGTCCAGGTAGCAAATTCTTTCATCGACCCGGCCGGAATAAGCCAGATCAGCCTGGATCTTTCCTCCGGGCTCCAGCGGTGCCGGCAGATCGACCAGTACAAGGTGCTTTTTCCGCTCAAACGTCGCGTTGGATCCATTAATGAAAAATTGATCCAGGGACAAGCCCGGATTCAACACAAAAACCGTTTTGGAAACCGGCTGCTTTCCCTGATTGACAAAGGTCATCCGCGCCTTCACCGAGATGGCCTTGCCGAGATGCCTGACCGCAAGGTTCGTATTTTCCGTGCCGAGCAGGCTGAGCTTGTTATTCTGATCATTTAACAGGATCATTTCCTTCCTGTACCGGTCATCTCCAAGAGTAGCGCCGAGGTGCATCATCAGGCAGGTCGCGCTTCCGGCCGCCAGGGTGAACATCAGGGCCCAGGCGCAACCCGTCAGGAACTTCGACTGCGGCAGCCTTTTGAGCAAAAGGATGGACGCATTGATGAGCGATAATCCCAGGAGCAGGTAAACCAGCCTCTGGAGGATCAGTTTGCCTTCAAATCCGAAGCCGATCAGGTCGGAGTGAACCATCGGGAGCTTGAAGCCGATATAATCGAAAATATAATCATAGCGGTCCTTGCCGAAGAACAACACCAATCCCGTATAACCCAGGAGGATAACCAGGGAAATGGCCTGGTTGCGCACCAGGGACATGATCAGGAAGGAGAGCCCGAGAATGAACACCAGGGATGGAATGCTGATCAGGAAGGGGTAGTAAAGGTAAGCCAGCAAGTCCACGGGCAGGTCAGCCATGATCAGGTTGATGATCAGGGTCAGCAGAAGCACCAGGAGGTTCAATACCGTGAATACAATGAATATGCCGAGGCTTTTGCCCCAAACATAAGACCAGTTGGTCATTGAACGGGTATAGATCACCTCGGAGGTGTCCAGTTTCTTGTCGCGCTTCAGAAAATCCAAGGCAAGGAACATGGCTATCAAGGCTTGCGTCAGGCTCAGGATGAGCGTATTGTAGTACGGTATATTAGCGGGTATGGCTTTGATGGCCCAATTGCTTCCGCCATCGCTCATGATCCCGATATTCATCCCCAGCACGAAAAGGAAGATCAATCCGCTGAAAATCCTGAAAAACCAGCTGCGGAACAGGATCAGCATTTCAAACCAGGCAATGATCGCTATGGTTCTGAGGGTTTTCATTTCAGTAGGCCTCCTGTTTCTGGTTCAGCACCAGTTCCATGAAATATACATAGGCATGTTCGAGGTTCGGTTCGATTGACACGGATGGATAACTGTCGGTATGATCCGCCACAACCTGTACATCCCAGCCATTGATGGCAGGAATGGTAGAGATGACGCTGTATTTTTCCTTGATGTCCTCAAATTCACGGTTTGAGACATTCATCTGGAAAACATGACCCCGGGTCTGTTCAATCAGTTTATCCGGAGGGCCTTCAAAAACCAGTTTGCCACGGTCGAGCAGCGCCATGCTGCGGCAGGTGCTGGAAATATCCCCGACGATATGGGTAGACAGGATAATGATCATTTCTTTCTCGGTCATCTTGGAGAGCAGGTTCCGGAACCGGATCCTCTCATCCGGGTCAAGGCCGGTCGTAGGTTCATCCACTATCACGATCCTGGGATTGCCTATCAGGGCCTGGGCAATTCCCAACCGGCGCTTCATGCCGCCCGACAGTTTACCGGCTTTCCGGTCGCGAGCCTCGAAAAGCCCGACCTGCTCAAGCATTTGCTCCACTTCCCGGTTCCTCACCGACCGGTTTTTAAGTCCGGCCAGGCGGGCAGAATAATCCAGAAATTCCCAGGTGCTGTATTTGGCAAAAAAACGAAAATCCTGCGGCAGGTATCCGAGCAGTTCCCTGACCTGCCTCCGGTTTTTCTGCAAATCCATCCCATTTACGAGAACCTTGCCTGTCGTGGGTTTCATCAGGGTGACCAGGATCCTCATCAGGGTGGATTTCCCTGCCCCGTTCGGCCCCAGCAATCCGAACATCCCGTTTTCGATAACCAGATTAATGTCGGACAATGCCCTGTTGCCGTTCCTATATATCTTATTGAGATGTTCAATCAGGATTTCCACAAGTGCTGTTTGTGTTTAGCTTTTGGATAAAGGTAACGGGTATAAGTTTAATAATACTTGCTGTTAAAAGTTGTTAAAAAAGAATCGTGCCGGAAAATTTCCGGCACGATCCTGATCCTTCGGTTGTGGTGGGTTTTTACTCTTGATTGTCTTTTCTATCCAATGCCCGGCCCATATAATAACCTAAAACAAGCCCCAGGCCGCCGCATACAAAGACAATGCCTACCACCATCAGCGGAAACAGTTCATGATTGGTATCGAA
>CAZJNQ010000031.1:25610-31454 GCA_964547475.1 uncultured Porphyromonadaceae bacterium | reverse complement strand
ATCACGAGTCACGAGTCACGAATCACGAGTCACGAGTCACGAATCACGAGTCACGAGTCACGAGTCACGAATCACGAGTCACGAATCACGAGTCACGAGTCACGAATCACGAGTCACCATGGACCGTTACCGAATATTAAAAAGCAATCTGCGTTACTATTTCCGTCGCAACCTGGTGGTTGCGCTGGGGATGGCGATCGGCGTTACGGTGATCACGGGAGCACTGGTGACGGGTGATTCGGTGCGTAGCGGGTTGCGGGACCTGGTCGGTCTCCGGCTGGGGAAGGTCGATCTGGCTGTCAGTGCCGGTGAGCGGTACCTGACCGATTCGCTGGCTATCCGGTTATCACAGGATCTCGCGATCCCGGCGGCGGCGGTGCTGCAGCTGGGTGGCTCGGTGACGGCCGGCGGCGGGACGATCCGGGTACCGAAAGTACTTGTGTGGGGCGTGGATACGGTGTTCCGTGCGACGGTCGGGCCGGGCACCTTTGATCCGCCGCTGAACGCAGACGAGGCCGTGATCAGCGACAACCTCGCGGCCCGGCTTAATGTCAAAGCGGGTGATGAGATCCTGATCCGGTTCAATAAACCCCGAACCATTCCCCAGGAGGCACCTTTCGTATCAGACGAGGACAATATCCTTTCCCTTGCGGTAAGGGTAAAAGCCATCCCTGACAAAGAGAGCCATGGGAGGTTTCATCTTCAGAATACCCAGGCAGCTCCGTTCAATGTGTTCATCAATAAAAGGAACCTCCAGGAGCTGACCGGCATGCAGGGGCTGTCCAACCTGATCCTGCTGGCCGGTGAAGGAGCCTTGTCAGTCGACCGGGTGGAAAAGTCGCTGGCTGCTCACTGGTCAATCCGTGATGCGGGCCTTACCCTTGACCGTCATCCGGTTACCGGCGAATGGATGCTCCGGTCAACCCGCATATTCTTCGATCCTCCAACCCTATTAGCCATCCATTCCGCTTCTTTGATTAAATCCCTCTGGTTCAGCTATTTTGTCAATGAATTCAGGATCGGGACCAACACTACGCCCTATTCTTTCGTATCCACCTTGCCCGATGACCGGGTCCTGCCCGGTGACATCATCATCAATCGCTGGCTGGCAGAAGATCTTAATGCTCAGATCGGAGATACGGTGTTTCTCAGGTACTTCCTGGTGGGGCCGCTGCGTAATCTGACCGAGGAAATATCGGGCTTCAGGATAACCGGCATTGTTCCGATGGATGACCCGCGCTCCGACCGGCTGCTCATGCCTGAAATCCCGGGATTGGCAGGTGCCGGGAATTGCCGCGACTGGGAAAGCGGGATTCCGATTGACCTGAGCCGGATACGGGATAAGGACGAGGATTACTGGACTCAATTCCGCGGAACACCGAAAGCGTTCATCAATCCTGGCCAGGCTGCGGGATTATGGCAAAACCGGTTCGGGAGCTTCACCCAGGTACGATTTTCTCCCGGCCAGGACCGGTCTGTCATTCAATCCTCCGTCTTGTCAGGCCTGTATCCTCCGGATGTTGGCATGCAAGTGTCAGAACCGACCCGGGAAGGAGTGACGGCCGCTTCTTCCGGGGTGGATTTCAGCGGGTTGTTCCTGGGCCTGAGCTTTTTCCTGGTCGCCGGAGGGCTGATCCTCACTGTCCTCCTGATCCGTCTAAATCTCCATGACAGGATAGACCAGATCGGAACACTCCGGGCCATCGGCTGGTCCGACAAGCTCATCCGAAACCTTCTGCTGGCCGAGCAGCTGATCGTGACCTTGACCGGAGCCCTCATCGGGCTCGCCTTTACTTTCCTTTATACGGTACTGATATTCAACGCCCTGAAGGGAGTGTGGAACGATATTGTGCTGACAGATACCCTCAGTCCCGTTTTCCATCCGGGCACACTGGCAGCCGGAACAGGCATCGGCATACTGGTCTCTGCCGCCACCGCTTGGTTTGCCCTTGTACGATCCTTGCGCCGGAGCCCCGCTGCCTTGCAGAAAAAACTCAGACCAGCCGAATCCCCCCGTGTCAGCAAGATTTTACTCGGATCATCTATCTTCTTTATTCTATCTTCTTTATTCTTCGTGGTTTATGGTCTTTTTCACATCCAGTCTGTTGCACCGACCGTATTCTTCCTGGGCGGCACTTTGCTGCTGTCAGGCCTTCTCCTGCTGGCCATCCGTCAGGTGAGGTTTCATGATCCGCTGTTCAACAAGCAACTCAGTCTGAATGTTTTAAGTCAAACCAACCTCTGGCGCAGCAGCACCAGGAGCCTATCGGTGATCATTCTCTTTGCGATAGGGATATTCATGGTCATTTCGATCGGGGCGAACAGGAAGATGGAAGTGGGGGACAAGGGCACGGGGGCACAAGGGTACAAGGGCACGGGGGGATTCCTGTATTACCTGGAGACTACCGTACCGGTGACGGATAATCTGAACATACCTCAGGTGAAGGCTAAATATGGCCTGGAAGCACCGTCAGAATTTGTGCAGATGAAAAAGCTGGAGGGTGATGATGCGAGCTGCCTGAACCTCAACCGGGTAAGTAATCCACCCCTACTCGGTGTGCCGGCCGGATCGCTCAAGGGCCGTTTCCGTTTTGCTTCCCTGGCTGACCAGAGATTCCGGGATGATCCCTGGAGCATCCTGGAACAGCAATTGCCGGGCGGAGCCATACCGGCAGTTGCCGATCAGACGGTGATCCAATGGAGTCTCGGGATGCAGCCCGGAGATACGTTAAGGTACCTGAACGAAAAGGGTGATACGGTTAAACTGGTCCTGGTGGGCGGATTGGCGAATTCCGTCTTCCAGGGCAATATCCTGGTAGCCGAGGACCTGTTTATCAGGCACTGGCCTTCTGTGAACGGTACTTGCGTGACGCTGGTATCTGCAGATCAGGAACTGCAGGAAACGGCCGGTGAAGAACTTCGCCGGGTCTTTCGGGATTACGGTGCCGATCTCCAGAGCGCCTCCAGGAAACTGGCGGTCTTCAATTCGGTCGAGAACACCTATCTCTCCATTTTTCTCGTCATGGGTGCACTTGCCGTGCTGATTGGCACGATCGGGCTGGCCATTGTACTGATCCGCAACCTTCAGGAACGCGGTGCGGAGATGGCACTGCTCCGGGCAACCGGTTTCAGCCGGCGAAGGATTTTGGGGCTGATATTCCGCGAATACTCCATGCTGCTGGTTTACGGAACACTGGCTGGTGCATTGCCTGCTGGGGTAACCGTACTCCCCGTTCTGGTTAATCCATCCGGTGAAGTTTCATTTTCGTTCCTGCTGATGATCACGTTGATTATGATCGCTCATGGACTAGCCTGGATTCTCATCCTTGGATGGTCGGTGATCCGAAATGTTTCTCAGGACCAGATACCCGGCCAGACCTGAGATGAGTGAACCTCCAAGGATACCCAGCTTGGCTGAATCGGTCATTCCTGTATTACCCGAAAATGCAAGGCCTGCAATGAAAAGCGACATGGTAAAACCAACCCCGGCCAGCAAGGCCACTCCTGTCACCTGCTTCATGTTCACACCGGCCGGTAGTTCAATGATCCTCGTTTTCAACCCGATATAGGAAAACAAGGTGATGCCCAAGCTCTTGCCCACGATCAGGCTGGCAGAGAGATTGAATATCAATGAAAAGTCCATGTTTCCTGGATTCGCTATCACCACACCCGCATTCGCCAGGGCGAACAAGGGCATTATCAGCCAGGCCACCCAGTTGTGCAGCTTATGTTCCAGGTGCTGCAGCGGTGACTGTACCTGGAGTGTCAAGGATTCCAAATCATCTATTCTGCCAATCTGCTTGGATGTCAGAATGGGCTTCTCCTGGACCGGGCAGTTCTGCAGATCAGAAGCGATAGAAGAAAGATTTTCGGAATAAGTTTTCAGGTCGGTTCTCTGCAGAATCGGAACCGTAAATGCCAGGAATACCCCTGCAATGGTCGGATGGATACCTGATTTGAGAAACAGGACCCAGGCTATCAGGCCAAAGATCAGAACCAGGTACTTGGAATAGAGATGGGCCCGTATGATCAAAGCGAGTAAAAAGATGACAGCCAAACCGGAAATCAGGAGGATCCAGTTCAGGCCATGGCCGTAAAACAAAGCGATCACTATAACGGCTCCCAAGTCATCTACAATAGCAAAAGCTGTGAGGAATACCTTCAGGCTCAGGGGAATCCTTTTGCCCAGAAGTCTCAGGATGGCCAGTGAGAATGCAATGTCGGTCGCGATCGGGATGCCCCAGCCGCTTAGGGTTTCCGGATTCCGGTTAAGGACCAGAAAAATGAATGCCGGCGCGAGCATTCCGCCAAGGGCGGCAAGGAATGGAAAAGCAGCCTTGCGAACGGAATTGAGCTCTCCAACCAGAAGTTCCCGCTTGATCTCGAGACCGATCAGGAAGAAGAAAATGGTCATTAGCCCGTCATTGACCCAAAGCCTTAACGGTTTGACCAGCTCGAAATCCGGAGTTTTTATACCAATCTGGTAATTCCATAGGGATTCGTAAGATCCTCCTAACGAGGAGTTTGCCCACAGAAGCGCCAGAATGGTCGAGCCCACTAAAAGAATTCCCCCAAAGCTCTCGATGCGAACGAACTTCTGGAAAGGAGACAACAGCGGTCTGTTCATTATCGGAATTCTGACAGTTTAAATAACCAATAATTTATAAACTGGTGAGAGCCTGCTTGAGGTCACTGATGATATCTTCCGCATCTTCAATCCCCACGGAAAGCCTGACCAGGTCATCCGTTATACCGGCCGCCAACTTGTTCTCAAGGCTGACAGCCGCGTGGGTCATGGAAGCCGGGTGCTGGATCAGCGTTTCCACTCCTCCGAGTGAAACAGCCAGCAGGGCCAGGTGCACATGGTCCATCAACCGGCTTCCCGCTGTGTAGCCACCCTGGAGGCCAAAGCTCATCATCGAGCCGAATCCTTTCATCTGCCTTTTGGCAAGGGCATATTGGGGATGGGATTCCAAACCCGGATATTTGATCCAGGCCACTTTGGGATGTGATTCCAGGAACCGGGCCACCTTCATGGCGTTCTCCTGCGCCCGTTCGATCCGGATGGCCAGGGTTTTTAATCCCCTGATCACCATGAATGCCTGTGTGGGATCCATATTGCAACCCATGTAGACCATGGAATGGCGGATCTTTTTATAGAGACCGGGATCCTTGGTTATGATGATCCCGCCAACGATATCTGCATGCCCGTTGATGAATTTTGTCACCGAATGCAATACGATATCCGCCCCCAGGTCAAGCGGATTCTGCAGGTAGGGGGAACAGAACGTGTTGTCCACAACCAGGAGGATGTCATGCTCCCTTGCAAGGGTCGAGCAGGCGGCAATATCAGTGATGCTCATGGTCGGATTGGCCGGTGTTTCAATGTACAATACCGATGTATTGGGCCTGATCGCTGATTTGACAGCAGCGATATCAGAAGTGTCAACAAAAGTGGCTTCAACATTGAACCTCGAGAAATCCTGTTCCAGGATGCCCCGGGCCGGGCCGTACACGGCATTTGAGCTGACTATGTGCTTTCCCGCACCCAGCAGGGCCAGATAGACACAGCTCACGGCACCCATGCCGGAACTGGTCGCAATCCCGTCATACCCGTTTTCCAGCTCGGCGACGCTCCTCTCCAGGGCCCTGATGGTGGGATTGGCTATCCGTGTATAAATGTAGCCGCTGCTTTTTCCGGAAAAGCAATCGGCCCCATGCCGGGCATTCCTGAACTTAAAGGTTGAAGTTTGGTAGATCGGAACCGTTGCGCTTCCCAGTTCGTCCTCGTGCCCGCCGGAGTGAATCAGCTTGGTGTTGAATCCTTTGTTTTTTGTGTCCATA
>CAZJNQ010000031.1:0-25510 GCA_964547475.1 uncultured Porphyromonadaceae bacterium | reverse complement strand
AAATCGTCAAATTCGCTGGGCATGGGTATTTCTTTTCCGCTGCCCAGTTCAACCAGCGTCAGGTCAACAGCGCAGCCCCGGTTATGGCGTGAACCGTGACGCGGATCGGCTACAAAATTCGTATCGGGATATACCTCGAAAAACCGAAGGCTGGCCGCATAAGGCCTGTATGCATCATAGATCTTAAGCCCGATCCGGTAATAAGCCAGGCTATCCTGCACGCGCTGAAGCGCTTCGGCCACCGGTTTCCGCGCGAAAGCTTTTGGAGCGGTATAGATAACCTCTCCGGTGAAATTATTGGCGGTGGCGTAGCGGATATCGAGATAAATATTCCCAATAACCTCTTCCAGGTCAACTATCAGCATCTGGGAATCCCTGGCCGCAATCTCCTGATAATCCTCAACGGTCATGACCAAATCGAGGTTATAAGGATTGCGCTCCCGTGAATCCCTTATTTTGTTGCAGCCGTAAAAACAAATTGCGACCGCCAGGGCAAGGACCAGTATCCTGTGTTTCTTCAAAATTATCAAAACAACGGACAGGTGATCCCCAGGGATATGCCGGCGTTCTGGAAGTTGGACCCCCAGAAATCCGTGGAGGCCGGAACCAACATATAATGCGCCTCGGCAATCACGGCAAAATCCTCCGCCAGGTAGAATTCCGCTCCGAACAGGGCCTTGCAGGCAAAGACAGCCTGATGATTGTATTGCACCTCATAGGTGGTTCCCCCGGCCGCGACAATGGGATACCTGTAATCCAGGCACCCTGCCTGTAACAGTCCCAGGAATTTCAGTTTTCCCGAACGGGTACGGATGCCCGGGCCCAGGAAATAGCCGGCTGCTTTCAGTTCACTCTTTGTGACATTGGTCTGAACGGTGGTCTCGATGGAATAATCGTAGGTCAGGTTATCCAGCGATAAACGGACAAACCAGGGAATATTTTTCCCGGCGCGGAATTCCGCGTCAGTGGAAGAGATGCCTTTCCCGGTCATGGCCGGGTTGCCGATCGGATAATTGATCCCGAAACTCAACGGGAAGTAAATCCTTTTCAGAAAGTTCTCCTGGGCCTGCCCGCTCAGGGCAAACAGGAGAAGTCCGGTTGATAGTATTATTGGCTTCATCATCCTGTTAAGATAAGGAAAAACCTTTTTCGATATTGTACTTTATAGGAACGGGTCAATCATCCGGTTTTACGATCGATTCCAGTTTTTCCAGATTGACCGAATTGTTATGAAATGCGTCCATCCAACGGATGCAGCGGTTTGCATCCAGGGGAACACCGATGGCCGGGATGCCGTTCTTCCGGCAATCCCGCATTCCCCAAACCAGCTCAGGGACACAAGCGATTCCCAGGACGGAGAAAGTCTGGTTTTTCGTTGCAACTTCCCGGGCCAGTTTCTTCAGCCCTGCTCCCTTCCAGACATAGGCCGTGATACTATGGTGCTTGAGTAGCCGGGTTAAATAATTCTCCCAACAGTTCTTTGAGCACAATTTGCATTGATAATCGAAATCATCCGGGGCTGATTTGCAGTCGGCATCGAAATCTCTGAGGCAATAAGGCAGAAGAGCGATCTTGTGACTGGAGTTCAGGAACCGGTCCCGGTTGATCCGGTTGGTCAGCTCAATCTCCAGCATATACAGATGATATTGTTCCCTGGTGGTCCGTAATCGCCTGTCCCGGTATTTCCTCAAAGGCAGGGTCCTTAAATGGTCGTTGACCTTTTCGGTATATCCCGACAGCGATGGGTTCAGCAAATGAAGGATATAGGAAATCAGGCTTGAATTTTCCGTCGCGAGTGTCATTCGTTTCAGGAAATGTTTCCTGTTGCTGAACTCCCGGATGGTTTGCAGAACGATCAGGGGATCGCCGCACCGGTTTACAACCTGATCCGCCAATTCCCCGATCGTCCGGTAATAACCAGCTGTGGAAGGAGTGTCCCCAAACAAGGTATAGGTTTTGCCCTCGACGGGAGTATATGGGATCGGGATCTGCAACGTACTACCGGTTGATCAGGATAGATTAAAGGCAAAAGGCAAAAGGCAGAAGGCAGAAGGCAAAAGCAAATCCGGACCTTATTTCCCGAATTCCATCCTAAACTGTGTTCTTGCCTCTATCCGCGCGCGGGTGATCACATCCGCGTGATAGAGGTTTTTAACATACATTTCCGTCTGGTTGCAGTAATAGGGACTGGCCGGGACACCGCACACGCCGGTTGGGATAACTGACAACGACCGGTCCCAATCGGCAAGGTCATAAATATGCCGTTGCGAAGAACCATCATTCACCCCCGCCGGATCGCCAATCGGATAAGAAAACGGATGTACCGTGTGAAAGCTTCCTCCCACCGCATAGGGTCCCCTGCTCAGCCCGAACAGTTTATCGATCAGCTTGACCTGGGCCATCGGATGCTTGATGGTCAATGTATGGATCTTGCCCCATTCCCATTTGGCCTGGTTTGCCCCGAGCTGATCAGTCAGATCGGCAACCGTCTGCTTAAAAGCATCGGTAACCATTTCGGAAAAGGTTTCCTGCCTGTCCCCTGTTGAAATATCATCGCACCAGGGTGAGGATTGATCCCGGAGGATGTTCTCCATGAAATTCGTTACCAGCACGTTTTCACTACGGAATTGGGTAAACAGGTCATCACCCATCTGGTCTTTTGCCAGTCGCGACAGAACAGCGTGGTAAAAAAGATCAAAGATGGCCGCAGGACCGCTTTCCGATTCGAATTCAAGGTTCCATCCGGCCAGTTTGTCCAAAGCTGTCTTTTCGTCCCCGGAAAGGCTGTTGACCAGGATATGGTTTAAAAATTCCGGGGTGAACCTGCCGGCCATTTTTGATTTGTGGTCGGCTTGCATCCGGATAAAATCATCAACAGACAGTTTTTCCTTTTCATTCAGCATCTCGAGGATCCGGTCGGCCCGGTAAGGCAGAGAGAACCAACTGCTGATATAATGGGGATAATCCGGACTAATCGTGTTGTTGTTAGCCGAGGATACATATCCGCACTCGGGGTTATAGGTGTATGGCAGTTCCTCGAACGGGACCAGGCCTTTCCAGTCGAACTCATCCGTATCGCCCGGGAAAAGGGTGGTTCCCGTCCCCTTTCGAACAGGCAATCCTATCGTTGACTGCATCCCGATATTCCCATCCACATCCGCATAAACCACGTTCTGGTTCACGGCGACAAAGGTTTTCAGAGCTTCACGGAATTCTTCCCAGTTTCCGGCACGATTGAGGAGAAAGATGCTGCGCAATTCACTGCTCGGTTCCATGCCATTCCAGCGCATGGATATCTTCCTGGCGCCGGTCTTTTTAATATCCGATATGACGGGCCCCCTGTGAGTAAAGGCATTGGTCCTTATCACCGAATCACCGCCCTTGATGAAGATCTTTTCCTCCCGGATATTGAGCTTCTTCCATTCCCCGTTGAAACGATAGAGCGTTGAATCTGCGGGGTTGATCGTTTCTTCGTAGAAATCAGCATCATCAGTCATCACGTTTGTGAATCCCCATGCAATCCGGGCATTATGTCCGGCCACCACCAGCGGTTGCCCGGGCAGTATCACGCCGGTGACATCGAGCTTGCCCGGCACCACCTGGTGCATCTGGTACCATATCCCGGGGATCCACAGGCTCAGGTGCATGTCATTGGCCAGGATCGGCTGCCCGGTGGCGCTCTTCTTTCCAGCAACCGCCCAATTATTGCTACCCCTGAACACATCGAATCCCAGATCTTCAATGAACCGAACGGTTTTGGCCAGGTTGACCAGCGCTTCAGGTTCGGCAGCCGGCTTGAATCCGGGCTGGACGTACGTTCTCTGCTCCGTCAGGTCGGGTAAAAGGTAACGGTACAGTTCGTCGCCAACCTGTTGACGGATCTGGTCAATAAGCGTTTCCGTTGTCCAACCGGTCGACAGGTCCCAGGCCATGTAACCGATCAGGTTGATCGAATGCTCTGGTAGCCAGGGATCCGGCTTGTAACCCAGCAGGGCGAATTCAGGGGGCAATTTCTTTCCGTTTTCTTCTATGTACTGATTGACTCCCAAGCAGAATGCGTCCAGGGCAGAACGGAGTTCCGGAGATGCTTCAGCGAGAATCGTCCTTGATTTTTCAGTTATTCTGAGCGATCGAAAAAGCTGATCTTCATCGATCATGTCCTTTCCGAATATCTCAGAAAGCCGGCCGGTGGTGACTCTCCGGAGCAGGTCCATTTGCCATAGCCTGTCCTGTGCCTCCAGGTATCCAACCGCCATATAAAGATCGTGCTCCGTCACGGCGAACACATGCGGGATGCCCAGGGAATCGCGCAGCACCTCCACCGTGCCGTCAAGTCCCTTGAGCCTGATATTCTCGTTGTAATCCGGTATGGCCCGGGAGCGGATCTGATTCAGGAAAAGCCATCCGGCGCCGATGAGCACCACCAGCACCAATAGCAAGACCAGCAACCACTTTTTACTTTTCATACTCAGCAGGTTAAGTTGGTTAGTGATGTAAACCTAGAAAAAAAATCCGGGTTAAGCTTCATCAAGGGTTGCCGCTGTCTTCGGATTATGTTTATGCCTGAAGAAAACGGCGAAAAGGATGGCCATGATGAGAGCGTAACCGGCGAAGGCCAGCCAAATGCCGTGCCAGTCAAAGTCATCGCCGGCCTTGAAAAACTTGTCGATCATGATTCCGCTGATGCGACTGCCGAGGAATGCTCCCAGTCCGTTCGTCATCATCATGAACAATCCCTGGGCGCTGGCCCGTATGCTCGGGTCGACCTGGGTTTCGACAAACAGTGAGCCGGAGATATTGAAGAAGTCGAATGCCATGCCGTAAACGATGCAGGAGAGGATGATCATCCAGAGCCCGTTGACAGGATTGCCGTAGGAAAACAGTCCGAAGCGCAAAACCCATGCAATCATGGCCATGAGCATCACTTTCTTGATGCCGAACTTTTTCAGAAAGAAGGGGATGGTCAGGATGAACAGGGTTTCCGACATCTGGGAAATGGACATGATGATCGCCGGGAACCTAACGGCAATTGCATCCTTGTATTCATCGAGTTTGGCAAAGTCGTGCAGGAAAGTGTCCCCATAGGCATTCGTCAGTTGTAAAGCGGCGCCGAGAAGAATGGCAAAGAGGAAAAACACGGCCATCTTGGTGTTCTTGAAAAGAGCAAATGCTTTCAATCCCAGCGCTTCAACCACCGATTTTTTATGTCCCTTGCCCAATGGCGGACACTTGGGCAACGTAAAGGAATAGATGCCTAACAGAACAGAGGCGACAGAGGCCACGTAGAACTGTCCGGCAGAAGTTTCAAGTCCGGTAAGGCTGACCACCCACAGGGCGACGATGAATCCGATGGTACCCCATACCCGGATGGGAGGATACTCCCTGATGATGTCCATGTTCCTGTTCTTCATGCTGGTATAGGTCACCGTGATGGCCAGGGCTACGGTGGGCATGTAAAAGACCATGTTCAGCAGCATGATCCAGAATATGGCATCCGGATTGTTCATTTGGGGAACCAGGAACAGCAGCACGGCCCCTGCCAGGTGAAAAACCCCGTAAAGCCTTTCTGCACGGATCCACCGGTCGGCAATAATGCCTGCGATGGCCGGCATGAACAGGGATGCGATACCCATGGTCGAAAAGATGGCCCCGAACTCGGTCCCGGACCATTGCTTGGTCTGGAACCACCAGGCCCCGATCGTGATCAGCCAGCAACCCCAGATAAAGAACTGAAAGAAATTCAGGACAATCAGCCGGAATTTAAGACTCATGTGAATCCGCTTTTGTGAGGATAATCATCTGTTTTTATCCTTACAATGTTAGAATTATTCCGGAAATAATTAAAACGGGTTTCAGAAGCCCTCCTCCCTTGTCCCGTCCCACCGATTTGCTATCTTCGCTTTATGTCAACCAGGAAATACAACTGGGCCATCCTGGGATGCGGGAAGATAGCCGCAAAATTCAGTTCCGATCTGAAGCTGCTGCCAAATGCCAGGCTTTACGCAACTGCCTCACGGGAGCAGGAAAAGGCCAGGACCTTTGCCGGAGAATTCGGTTTCGAAAAAAGTTACGGCAGTTATGAAGAGATGGTGGCCGATCCCGAGGTGGATATCGTTTATGTGGCTACACCCCATTCCCATCACCACAGCCACTCCATCCTGTGCCTGGAACATGGCAAGCCCGTGCTGGTTGAGAAAGCCTTTGCCCTGACGGCACAGGAGGCTCGCCAAATGATCGCTGCGGCCCACCGGAACAAGGTGTTCCTGATGGAGGCTTTCTGGACCCGGTTCCAACCCTCATTCCACAGACTCCGGGAAGTGATCCGGTCGGGTGAACTCGGCAAAGCGTGGATGATGAGATCGGAATTTTGTTTTCACGTTCCTTATGACCCGCATTCCCGTCTTTTCAACCTGGCTCTCGGTGGGGGCTCCCTACTGGATATCGGCATCTACCCTGTATTCTGGGCTTTGCAGCTGTTCGGGGAACCTGCGGATATCCGGGTTACGACGGACCTGGCGCCAACCGGAGCAGACAGGAGCATGGCCGTCACCTTCAAATATCCGGGAGGGGAGATCGCCCAGCTGGCGTCCAGCCTGTCAGCCATGAGCGATACCCAGACAGAGGTCTGGTGCGAGAAAGGTTTTATTAGGGTTCGCAGGATCGATCCGCAAAAAGTGGTCGTGGCCGTCACGAAGAAAGGACAGGCTGTAGAAGAAACCCTGTTTGAGCAACCCGGTTTCGGCCTGTACCTCGAGGCACAACATGTAATGGAATGCCTTGACAACGAACTGATTGAAAGCCCATTGCTTCCCCATTCCTTTACCCTGCTGCAAATGAAGGTTTTGGACAGGATCCGTGACAAGGCCGGGATCAGATATTAAAGGGCACAAGGGCATACGACCATAAGAGATATGACTAACCCCAGACTTAAGTCTGGGGTTTTACCAGACATTCATCACTCGTCACTTGTCGCTCGTCACATTAAATACTATCTTGGAACACTCATAATATAATCCGGTATGAAAAAACTAATCTATTGCCTGATAAGCGCTTGCGTTATTCTATCGGTCAATTCCTGCAGCAAGGAGGATATTACGGGCAAGAAGCTCCGCATCATCTGTGAGGAGCTCCGGCCTTACAGTTATGTCGAAAACGATGAATTGAAAGGGCTCAGCGTGGAAATTGTGGGCGGGATCGGGAGCCTGATGGAGCTTAGGGAGATGTCTGTCGAGATCACGACGGATTGGGGAGGCGCCATGGATATTCTGAGAACCGAAGACAATGTCGCTCTTTTCACCACCGGCCTGACCACGAACCGCAAGGATGATTTTCAGTGGGTGGGACCTATAGCCATGTTCATTGACGGATTCATGGGCTTGAAATCATCCGGTCTTGATGTGACTTCCATCAATGAAGCCAAGGAGCTTCCATCCGTAGGGGTTGTAACAGGTTACTCCAGCACGGAAACCCTCGAAAAGAAGGATTTTGAAAACCTGGTCTACTTCAACACCCTGAATGAGGCTATATCGGCTCTTTATGCGGGCACCATCAGCACCTTGTTTGACGTCACCTATTGCATTCATGCAGAAGCGGTTGCTTCCGGAAGGGATGTGGAACAGCTTACCGAAGTTTTCAATTATTCCACCACCCAGGCTTACATCGCATTTTCAGCAGGCGTGTCGCCCAAGCTGGTGGAATCGTGGCAGGATAAGCTGGATCAGATGAAGGAACGCGGAGACGTTCAGGATATTTATGACCAATATTTACCCGGAGTCAAAGCCCCCGGGCTGTTGGCGATCTACACGGAAGAAAATCCGCCCCAGAATTACCGGGATGATACCGGTTCCGTGACCGGCAGTTCATTCGACATGGTTGAAGCCATGATGGAGATCATTGAAAGGGAGGAACCTGTTACCCTGACCACCTGGAACGACGGATATGACCAGGTTCTGCTCGCACCCAATTCCATGATCTTCAGCACGACACGGACCCCTGCACGTGAATCTCTGTTTCATTGGGTGGGACCCATCTGCAAAAAAAACTATTGCTTCTATGTCCGGTCTGCCAGTTCAATCGAGCTAAATGTGATCGATGATGCCAAACTGCTTGGATCGATTGGCGTGCCCGAAGGCTGGGCCGCCGAACAGGAACTGGAAGACCTGGGCTTTACCAATATACAGACCTGGTCGACTCCTGAAAAGGTTTTTCAGAAACTGATGAACGGCAAGGTGGATGCGGTGGTTTTGAACGATATCTCCATTGAATACCTGGCCGGACAAACAGGATATAGCCCTGATGACGTAAGGAACGAGCTGTTGCTGTCCGCCGGTGAGTCTTACCTGGCTTTTGCGCTGGATACCAAGGCCGAATATATTCAGGAGTGGGAGCAGGCTTACACGACGATCATCAATAACGGGACCTTTGAGGAGATCTGGCATCAGTGGTATCCTGACATCGACTGGTAAGATCTACTCGGTCAGGATGGAATCCGCCCTCTGTCGCAATGATTCCGTAATGGTCCAGTTCCCTTTGATTTTCCGGAGGATAGCTTCATTGATATAGATCTGTTCCGGAACGACATCCTTGATTTCATACTCGGCGGGTGACTTGCCGTTCAGTATCTCGCAGGCCATCCGGGCAGCCGTGCGGCCAACCTCCCTGTAGTCGGCACCCACTCCGAAAGCAACACCCCGGAGAGTGGTGTACGGGCTGTTGTCAAAGACCGGTACGCCAGCCATTAGTCCTGCCCTGATGTACATCTCGATAGCTGTTTCGACCACGTTGTCGCCGCCTATCCACAGGGCCTGGACACCCCGTGCGGTGAGTGCGATCGTCGCCTCGTAAACCTGGGAGGCCGTTTCGATGCCTGTTTCCAGCAATTCAATTCCCAGCTCGTCACAGATAACCCGTGCTTTCCTGATACAAGCCTCCGAGCAGGTTTCCCCGATGCACCAGACCACGCCCACTTTGTTCAGGTCGGGGTTCATCTCGCGGGCGATGAGGAAGGCTTTTTCAACCGGTTGGAAAGTTCCGATACCGGTTAGCCACGGGGGACGTTCGTCTTTCCCCGGTCCTGTTATGCCGACTCCGGAGGCGAACGGATCGGTGACTGAACAGAACACATGACGTATGGCCCCGTTTTTATTGGCATTGGCCATGACCTGCAATCCCGGGGTGCTGATGGAGATGACCAGGTCGAACTTGTCGCTGAGGATCCCCTGTGCGGTGGTGTTGGCCGTGGGCAGGTCACCCTGCGGGCAGTACCGCGTCAATTCAAGCCGGCTTCTCAGTCCGGGAGCCTGGATGTTCAACTCATCAATCACCCCTTGCTCCGTCCTTTCCAGGATCAGGTTGGAATTGAACTTGAAAATGGCTACCCGTTGCACGTCTTTCCTCACCCGTTCGCCTTTGCGGTTGGAAAGGTCGGACAACAGAAGGATTGAAGCAACGGCAAGCAGGAACAGAAGGGGCTTCAGGATACTTTTCATGGCTAGATATAGTTGGCTGCCACGAGTTCCGCAACCGTGTTGTCGATCTGGTCCTTTCTGCGCAGTTCATCGAACAGCGAGAGCAGATCGCCGACCTTCAGCCGTTTTTTATCATCCTCCCCGAAATCATAAGCGATCCTTCCCCGGTGCATCATGATGACCCTGTTTCCCAGGTTGACCGCCTGCTGCATGGAGTGGGTCACCATCAGGGTTGTGAGGTTATCCTTCCTGACCACCTCTTCCGTCAGTTCTATGACCTTCGCGCCCGTTTTGGGATCCAGTGCGGCGGTATGTTCGTCGAGAAGCAGCAGTTTTGGTTTCAGCCAGCTGGCCATCAGGAGGGTCAAGGCTTGGCGCTGGCCCCCAGAAAGCTTGCCGATAGGATTTCCCAGGCGCTCCTCGAGCGACATCTGAAGGGGAGTGACCCGTTCCTTGAATGCCTCGACCAGGCTTTTTGGCAATCCCCATGCCAATCCCCGGGATTTGCCCCGGCGGGTGGCAAGAGCCAGGTTTTCCTGGATCGACATGCCGGGGGCGGTACCGCTGAATGGGTTCTGGAACACCCTGCCGATAAGGGCGGCTCGCCGGTGCTCGGGCCATTTCGTAATGTTCCGGCCATTCAGGAATATCTGTCCCGAATCCAGCGGAAAGGATCCGGCAACCGCGTTCAGCAGGGTTGATTTCCCCGAACCGTTGGTTCCCAGTACACAGACAAAATTCCCCTCCTCCACGGTCAGGCTGACCTCCTGAAGGGCCGTGACCTCGTTGACGGTCCCGGGATTGAATACTTTGGATATGTTATTGACCTGCAGCATTTCTTATCGGGTTGTAAGTCTGATTTTCTTGGTGTTTTTCATGAATCCCGGCAAAACCAGGGCCAGCAGCACGAACAGGGCGGTGATCAGCTTGAGGTCATTGGGGTTCATTCCCCAGCGGAGCGCGATGGCCACCAGCAGGCGGAACAGTACGGAACCGATGACCGCGCCGGTGATGACCAGTCCCAGGCTCCTCTCGGATATCAAGGCCTCGCCGATGATCACGCTGGCCAATCCCCAAACCAGCATTCCGATGCCCATCTGCACATCGGCAAAACCCTGGAATTGCGCCAGGAGGGATCCGGCCACGGCGATAAATCCGTTGGACAGGGCGACGCCAGCAACGATCATGGTTTTTGTATTGACGCCCAGCGCCCTGATCATCTGATCGTTATCTCCCGTGGCCCGCATGGCCGTACCCAGCCGGGTCCGGAAAAACCACCAGAGCAGCAACCCGACCATAATGATGATGATCAGGCAAAAAAGGAGGATCCACAGGTCTTTCGCCGGCACTTCCCATCCGAGAACCATGGCCATCTTACCCTCGCCGGAGAATCTGGCTGCCAGTTTTTCAAACCAGGTGAACAAGGTGGTCTCTGACAGCAAGGGCAGGTTGCTTCGGCCCATGACGTGCAGGTTGACTGAATAGAGCGCCGTCATGACCAGGATACCCGAAAGCAGGGAATTGATCCTAAACCGTGTATGGAGAATGCCTGTGAGCATGCCGGCCGCCGCCCCGCCAATGAACGAGACCATCGTGGCCAGCAGGGGGTTCACTCCTGCGATGATCAGGGCGGCGGATAATGCGGCCCCGAAAGTAAAGGAGCCTTCTGCCGTGATATCGGGAAAATCGAAAATCCTGAAGCTGATGAAGATGCCCAGCGCCAGCATGGCCAGTATCAGTCCGATAGTGATGGATCCAATGAGTAGTGTCATGTTTCAGGGTCCTTTCTTTTAAGCGATTGGGCCGATCCAACAGGTCCCGTTCTTGAAACGGCTGTCGCCCAGTCCGTTGATCTCTCTTGTGTCATTCAGCAGATGCAGTATATCCTGGACTTCAGACGAACTGAACAAGGAGCGGATGATCTCCCGGTAGTCAGGATTGGTTTTTTTCATGGGCTGATAAGGGAACACGGCCGCATGCAGGTGGCCGGAAATCGGCGATCCCGTCTTGATAGGCCGCACAAATGTGTGTGTTTCAATGCCCGGCTCATTTTCAAAATAGCCGAAGGAAAGGGTCAGCATCCGCGGGTAGGCCGGTTCGGTGGTAAAAAAGAGATTGTCGCGCAGTCCCGGAAGTTCGAGCACGGACGGGTCATTCACTGGCGATTTCCGGATCCGCATTCCGATCAGCCCATCGCTTTCGGCTGCCAGCAGGATCACCATTTTCCTGTAGCCCGTCAGCTCGAAAAGGGATTCCAGGAGTGCATGAAACGGGATTGAAGGAGCCGGTTCCGCCGGCTCAAAAACGATGCAACCGGCAAATTCACCTTTGGCAATAATGGCAAAAAGGGCATTGATCTCCGCCACATATTGACCGGTGCTCAGGGTATAATCAGGTACCGGGCTCTGATCGGTCGGCATGTAGGCCACCGATTCCCCGAAGGCCAGAAACTCACCGTAGCGCGAGCTGCAATCCTCGAATCCGCTTCCCATAGCCCCCAGCCCCAACGCAAACACATCCCCGTCCACCTTGAGCAACCGGTTATCTTTCAGGGTGTATCCTTTCCTGTCCGGTTCCCCGTGAACAGACAGGATCATTTTTGCCGTTCCCCTGCTCATCGTGCTGAAACGGTACCCTGCCAGGATCGTCTCGTCTGATGAAGGTTCGGTGGGCGTTTCTTCCGGGACGGCCGTCCCCTGCATAAGCTCGGTCATGCCCACCATTTCAATCACCTGGGCAACCGGTTCAGACATGCCGGAAAGGGTCAGGGAACCGCCAATCTGGTTCAGGTTTTTGAATTGCTTGACCAAAATCCTGATACCGGCGGAGCTCATGTAAACCACATCCCGCATATCGAGGACCAACTCGTAAAGCCCGTCCCGGATAAGCGATTGGATGGTGTCGTCAAGATGACCGGACCAGTTGGCATCGAGCCGGCCGCGGAGTTTCAGTTCGGTTCTTTTTCCGCTGGTGGTTTTCTGAATATCCAGTTTGCTTTCCATAATTCAGTTCATGAGGTCAATTTTCCCCGATAAGCCATCGGGAATATTAATGTGATATTTTTCTGCAACTGAGGCACTTATCTGGTAATGCGTTTTTGTTACCAATTGAAAGGGTATCTTCCCCGGCGGAGTGCCGTCAAGGACCTTTTTGACCATTACCCCGGCATCATAACCGGCCTGATGATAATCCCTGGCCACCACGGCCATGACTCCCTGTCCCATGAGCTTGGTGACGAATCCGTACATGGGCAGCCGTGCATTCTCGGCCGTCTTGATAATGGTGGAAATGCAGCTCGCCGTCAGGTTATCGGAAATCTGGCATACGGCCGATATACCACGGGTTGTAAGTGAGACGGCGGCATCCGTTATTTCCGTGGCCGTGCTGGCGGCCGCACAGACCAGTTCCAGGCCCCTGTTGCCCGCCGCTTTTTCAAGGGCTTCCTTATAGGCCACTGAGTTGATCTCTCCCGGAGTATAAACCGTTCCGATCCGCCTGATGCCTGGTTGCAGGGAGAGGACCAGGTCGATCATTCCCTCAAAATCACTCATGGTTGAAACGCCGGTGATCCCATCAACATGGTCCTCAAAGGATTTTCCCAGACCGGCAATGATGGGATCCCCCACGTTGGTGAAAACGATCGGGCCCTTGATCTCTTTTCGCGCCAGGGCCTGGATGGTTGGCGTTGAATTGGCGATGATCATGTCCCATTCCTGCGAAGTGACCGTTCCGGTAATGCTGTTGAGGGTTGACATATCACCCTGGGCATTGAAGACGTTCAGGGTAAAATCCGTTCCCTCCACCCAGCCGATCTCTTTAAAATAATCACGGGTTCCTTTTTCGCAATCTTCAGAATTGGGGCTGTCGACGAAGTGAATCAGGCTCATCCGGTAGGTTTTGTGGCCGGACGGTTCGTGGTCCCGTGCAGATTTCCGGGTGCGGTTTCCCAAGTCGGACAGGAGGAGGATGGCTGCCACCACAATGAGTGCGACAACTCCCTTGAAGATCCCGGATAGCGGTTTGACCGAAAATGCCATGCGTTTGTTTAGTTAAGTCCTTTAAATCGTATAGTCAGCAAAGTAATGTCATCTGACTGGGGTGCTGTTCCCGCATGCTCAGCGACATCCTGCAGCACCTGCCTGACCAAGGCTTCCGGATGTGAGCCATGGAAAGGTTTCAGGAACCGCCTGAGCCGTTCATCACCGTACAGTTCATCCTGCAGATTAGCAGCTTCGGTGACCCCGTCGGTAAATGAGACCAGCAGGTCGCCGGGCATCAGGCGGTCACTCCCGAAATGAAAGGATTGACCTTCAATAAAGCCCAAGGCCATGCCCTTCGTTGTTTCGAGCGTTGTGACCTGTTCACCCTCCCTGACAACATAGGGCGGATTGTGCCCGGCATTGACGTATTCCAGCCGGCCGGTTGACAGGTTCACTATCCCGATAAAGAAGGTTACGAACATATTGGACTCGTTCTCTTTCGAGAGGGAGTTATTCAGTTGCCGTACGATTTCGTCGATAGGCATGTCCTTGGTGACCAATGACCGGAGCAGGGTTCGGGTAACCACCATGAACAGGGCCGCCGGCACTCCTTTCCCGGATACGTCCCCGATCGCAAAACAGAACTTGTCCTCATCCAGGAAAAAGAAATCGTATAAGTCCCCGCCCACCTCCCTGGCCGGTTTCAGCATCGCGTAGATATCGATCTCCGGCCGGTTGGGGAACGGTGGAAAGATCTTCGGGATCATTCCCATCTGTATCTGGTTGGCAATCCGGAGCTCGCTTTCTATCTTTTCCTTGGTCGCCGTGGTGACTTTCAGGTTTTCGATATACACGGCCAACTGTTTTTGAAGGTAATCGAATGCATGGTGCATTTCGCCCATTTCATCCTCGGTCCTGATGTCAGGCAGGGCAACATCAAATCTTCCCCCGGCAATTTCGTGTGCCGATTCGGCAAAACGTTTAAGCGGAACCGTTACTTTCCGGGTCACGTTCTGGATGACCAGCCACAGCAGCAGGAATCCTATGATACCCAGGATCACCAGGTAGATCGTCATTTTCTGCAGGCCGGCATAGAGTTCCCGTTGCGGAAAAACAATCCCTATCGACCATTGGTTGGAGGGAATGGGCAGGTAGTAAACCCGGGCTTTATCCTTGAAAAGAACTGTCGGCATCCGGGTAAAGCCCGAATTTCCGGCGATCATGTCGCGGCCTATGGTTCGCAGCTCGGGCGCATTCTTTTCCCGGGACACCGAAAAAATGCTCTCATGCATGATCAGGCTACTGTCGGGGTGCGAAATGATGGTACCGGTCGGGCTCAGGAGAAAGGCAAATCCCCGTTCGTATATCTTGATCGATTCGACGATTTTCGTAAGCCATTGCAGAGCTACATCGGCGGTAACCACACCGGTCACCTGCCTGCGTCCGTCAACGGTTTTGTAAAAAGGCACGGAGTAAGTGCTCATCAGGATATTGCCCCCGCCTTCATCATAGTAGGGTTCGCTCCAATAAGTCTTATTCAGCGTTGTGGGGATCTGGTACCAGTCCAAATAGAAATACTTGTAATCCTGGTTGCCGAGCCAGGATTCAGCAATCGAATCACCTTGCTGGTATGCATAGGGAGCATAGTATAACCGTCCAGGATCCCTGGCATAAGGCCCAAAAGCAATCGTGCTGCCATAGACGTCCGGGAATTTCGAGATGGTCTGTCTCAGGAGATACCGTATGGATTCCTCATCCGGATTGAATAATTCCACATAAAGGGCAAGGCTCTTAGCCACATTTTCAACGGGCAGAAGCACCTGCTCCATCTGGTGAACCGCCCCTTTTGCCAGGCTTTCAGCATTGCTTTTGGCTGATTGGGTCAGTACCCGGTTGGAAAACCCGTAATAAACCAGGAGCATCACCAGGAACAGCAGCGTGGCGAAAGGGAGGATATAGAGGGTAAGCCGGATTGCGAATGAGCGTTTCATGAGATTATCTTCCCGGTTTTTTGTAAAAGGCCTGAAAATCAGGACTCGTCTGCGTCATTCGTCCCATGCTGCTCAGGATGGAAAAGGCCTTCTGATAATCTTCCTGCCAAAGTTCGCCTTCGGCTACCGGTTTTTTCCCGGGCTTGAAAAGCTCCTCCATCTTATCGAGCATCCACTGTTGATGGGCACGATTGGAAGGTATGTTCGCACTTTTCATCTCCTTCATGACCAGATCCAGGGCGTAATCCTTTTCCGCAAAGGCAGTTTCCCATCCTTTGAGAGAGGCCGCGACGAACCTCCGGAACACATCGGGCCTGCTTGAATAGGAATCTCCGAGGGCATAAAGGCCGTCCTCCGGAATATTGAATCCATGCTCCGAGCAGAAGATCCTGTTCAGTTCATTCTCGTTCACCCCGCAATTTATGATCACATCATATTCGTTATAAAGCATGACGACCATGGCATCGATGCCACCCTGCAGGAACAGGTTGACCGACGACACGATCGGGACCCAGGTGACCACGGAACCCGCCTGTTGAAGAACTGCTTCCGGAATCTCCCTGAAACCTGCTTCCCACGCCCCGATCCTTTTCCCGTTCAGTTGTTCGGGCCGGGAAATTCCGCTGCTGGCCTTGGTTACGAACAATTGGGCTGAATTCTGGGACAGCTGGCAAATGTTGACCATATCGGTGCCTTTGTCTCGTGCTTCCAGGGCAGTCATCAGGAAAAGGGAAATCACATCGCACTCCCCGTTCCTGAGAGTTTCCACAACATTTTCCGTAGCTGAGGGATGACGGATGGTGACATCGAGGCCCGCGTCGCGGTAATAGCCTCTGTCAAGGGCCACATAATATCCCGCAAACTGCGACTGCGGCATCCAGTGGGGAGTGTAGGTGATGGATGCCTGCTGGGCCTGGCCGGCAGAAGCGGGAGCTGCCAGGCAGATCATGAAAACGATTATTTCCGACCAGCGCTTGATTATTCTCATTGAACAGGGTTGAGAGCTAAAAATAGTAATTATTCTGATTCACCTCAGCCCCGAGATGGGTGTGGGTGTGAGGTATCGCGGAAAGAAGGTGCAGAACATCAGACGAGGGCATAAGGGCATAAGGGCTCAGGGGCTTAGGGGGCTTGCGGAACCGTATAACTGATTCCTGATACCCGTGATCAGGTTTTTCAGCTCTGGCAATTGCTCTACGATCGCATTCCAGACCATCCACATTTTTATTCCGAAATATTCGTGAGTAATATAGTTACGGAAAGATCTTGGTTTGTGCCAGGTGTATGGATATTTCTCAAGGATCTCAAAGGATAGCTTAGCTACTGCTTCTCCAATAATGATAAATTGATATAAGACAGCACTTTGAATTCTTTCGTCAACTAAAAATTCTTCCCTGGTAATATTGGCTGTGAACAGCTGGATCGCATCTATCGCATCCGCAATATGTTCCAGTCGATCCGAATCAGTCGGGACTTTATTTCTCATATACCAAAATTCTGTCTTTATTAACACTATCAGCAGCAAATGATTTTACCGCTCCTTCCATTACTATGTCGATCTTATAGCCGGTAGCTTTTTCCCCCTGATATTGAATCTCGGCTAAATCAAATAAGCTGAAATTGCTTGTTTCATCCACAAGAATCATCACATCGATGTCGCTTTTCCAGTCAGCCTCGTTTCTGGCAACACTGCCAAAAATCCATCCCTTCAGGATCCTGGGATCCGTTTTGAATACTTCGATCAATTGAGACTTGATAACATCAAAGGTCGGGACCTTGAGGGTTTGATAGGCGACTTTCTCTTCAGCCAGCTTGATGGCTTCGAGCGCAAAATCTTCATCTTTCATTTCGTAAACGATCCGGTCTGATAACCAGGATTTAAGCAGCTGATCCTTATCGGCACTAAAATATTCCGCCAGTTTATACACCTGCTCACGGGTAGCATTGCGAATTCCTCGCTCGATCTTCGACAAGATCGCCTGGTCGATATCCAAAAAGGCAGCAACGGTCCTTAATGGAACCTGTTTGTCATTCCTGAGTTTCCGTATTTCTTCTCCAAAACTTAACATAACTTTGACAATAACTATTTTGACATATTTTGTCAAATATAATACAAATCACATTATTATCAAAAATCGGGCTTACCGGCTTGCTGGCTTGCGGAGCTCCCCTCTCCCCCGACCGGCGTGGCATAAGAAAGGCAAAGGGCAGAAGGCAGAGGGCAAAAATCAGTAATAAGTTGTAAGTAGTATGGAGCAAGGGATGATAACTAAACCCGGTCTTCAGACCGGGGGCTTCTTCTCGCATTCAGGATTTCCCGCTTCCAGAAATAGGGATGGGAAAGATCCGAAACAAAAAAAATCGAACCGGAATTCAGCATGATCCGGAGGCTATTGTTGAATAAACCTTTTCGCACCACATTTACAGATGAAATCATACTGAGGGCTGTCTGACTGCTGTTGCCTTTTGTAGCCAGCAGAACGAGCTGATCCCCATGGAGCAGTATCCTGCCTTTTGACTCATAACCCTGTTCGAACGACCATTCACACATTTCTGTAAGGTCCTCGGGATGTTCGGCCGGCCAGGGAGTATCCCGGATGCATTTCCAAAGCAGGTTTTTCCCGGTGAATGCTAAAGCTCCACCCATTAAGAATCCCAGTGATGCAAGACCGATCCCAGCTAACCAGTCTTCAACTTCTGCTTTCCCCCATGCCAGAGAATTGGCCAAAACCAGCAGAACCAAGGCGGCTCCAAACTGGCAAATCCCGATTATCAAATAACGCTTTTTATACCATCGGCGGGGAGGAGCAAGGAAATTCATCGAGATCATGAGCGGAAGCAAAATCAGGCTTGCCCATGCAATGGTACCCAAAGTGGAAACAATAGTCATAGGGCCGGAAGGGAGCAATTTCAAATAGAATGCCAGGGCAATAAAGACAATCAAGACCCTCCAGAAGAATTTGTTTTTGGATGTCATTTTAAACAGTCATAGGTGGTTTGGGAACTAATATCAAGAACACTAATATACATAATTCTCACCCATCCGTTAATCCTTATGCCTCAACCTTCAATCGTAGGTTGTTAACTGATAATTCCCTCCCGGCAATTATTTATCTTCACCGGTTAAACCGAATAACCACATGAAACTATTTCCGATTGCCTTACTGGCAATGGCTGCAACATTAGCCAGCTGTGAATTTGTTTCGTTCGAGGAGTACGAGATCCCGCCCTACGATGGCGACTTTTCCTGGACCCGGGTCACGGCAGGCGCCCAGTGGAAGAACCGGCTCGACTTCGCCGCAGTGGCCTATCAGAATAAACTGTGGATCTTCGGGGGCTATAATCCGGGTGAGATGAGAAAGGATCCCTATTACGAAGATGTATGGAGTTCGGCTGACGGAAAAGACTGGGAACTGGTTCAGGCTGATGCCCCCTGGAAGGGAAGGCGCGGACATACGGTCACTGTTTTCGATGACGGCACCGGTGAAGCCCTGTTCCTTGCCGGCGGATTTTCGGTGGATGAAGCGACCGGGTACCGCCAATACAATAACGATGTTTGGAAATCGACCGATGGGGCCACCTGGCAGCGAGTCAAAGAGAGAACGTACCATGCAACGATCGACTCCCTTGATGACTGGTTCCCTCGCATGAATCATGCGATGGTCAGCCGGTCGGAGGAGGACCATAACTACCTGTACCTGATCGGGGGCAGTACGATGCTCGAGAGTGGCAGCGCCCAGTACTCGATCAAATACTTCAGCGATGTATGGAGATCGTCCGACGGCATTCACTGGGAGAACCTGCATAGCGATGACTACGGCATCCGGGCCGGCCATGCCGCTACAGTGGAACCGGCGACGGGAAAGATCTTTATCCAGGGCGGTATCCACGGGGTCATTTTCGAAGGCACTAACAACCAGACTCATCCCCTGCCCAACTGGCAGTGGCTCTGGAGCTCCAACGACGGAGTACACTGGTCGGCCGAGAACGATACGGCCAGTTTCAGTCAGGGTTATCTCTACCGGTCTGAGCACCAGATGGCATTTTACAACAATACCCTGTACGCCTTCCCGGGAGCGACCAACTCCAACCAGCATTTTCATTTTGCTCTGAGTGAACATGTGACGATGTGGAAACGTACGTCACCCGGCGTATTAACCGTGGATTCCAACGGATCTGATACCGATGCCCGGTATTCTTACGGTTTCGTGGAATTCAACCACAGGATCTGGATCCTGGGAGGCGACACGAATGCGCATGGCCCCTCCAATGACGTCTGGTATGCCGAAATCCGATAATCACTTGAAAATCATGAAGAAATCACTGTTATTCCTGCTGGCATTCTTGCCGTTGGTGCCGATATACAGCCAAAAAACAAGTCCCCGGTTTGCCATCCCGGTAGGTTCCTGGAATCTGAATATCGTTAGTTTTGATCACCTCTATCCCAATTACCTGGCTGATCCGCTGGGCGGCCGGTTCGAGATTTCGATCCAGGACCTGAAATACGGCGATCTGGACTTTCAGGATCCGGTCAACCAGGGTGACGGGTACAAGGGTAAGATCACCGGCTTCCTTGGAGCCCGCATCGCCCTGTTCAAGTTCAGCCCGAAAAACAATCCCAAACTGGGTCTGTCGGTCGACCTGGGAGCCATGGTTCCCACCATCATGAGAGCCGGCAACCATGACGTGATCGGCGCCGACGGGATCTATTATTTTGCTATCGCCGGACGGCCAACGGAATGGCTCAGCCTGAAGTTTTCCAAGCACCATATCTGCACCCACCTGGGGGATGAATACCCTTACGGGACCGTCAAGTCACCCATCGATTTCGATCCTAACACAACCCAGTTGCCTGTCCGTGATGATTTTATCCTGATGGCCGCCATCAGGCCGCTCTGGTTTTTACATAACCCGCAGCTTGATTTCCTTCAGGTTTACGGTGATTTCGGCTTTTTCTTCCCCGGCACCGATTTCATGGGCGAGCGCTCCAACAAGCCGCACTATGAAGGTTATCTCAACCTGCAGGGAGGCGCCGAGATCGAATATTATTTCAAAAACCGGTTCCTGGGAGGCTTGTACGGCGCCGTTAATGTGAGTGCTTATCAGCTCAATGCCTATGCCCCGAATCTTTCGGTGGTCGGAGGATACCTCTTTCCCCAGGAGCGCAACGGCCGCCGTTTCCGCCTGGGCATGCAGTATTACAATGGCCGAAGCCTGAACAACCAGTTTTACTATCGGAAGGAGAAGTTCGTGGCCTTCACCGTAGGATTTGACATCTAGTAGGGGAAGGTCAGGGGTTGAAGAGTGGAAATGTGGAAGTGTGGAAGAGTGGAAATGTGGAAATGTGATATAGTAATAGGGTGCACACAACCATCACAACCATCACAACCATCACAACCATCACAACCATCACAACCATCACAACAAAACCAGCCTGCAACCAGTTTTGTTAATCAACGATTTTAAGTATCCACTTCGCGACCATGTCCAGCGCTGCCGGAGAGATGGTCTGTTCAATCAGGGCATATTCATCCGGTGAACCGATGGTGCACTCCTGGAATAAATGGTTCAATCCCGGCATCTCTTGAATGGTACCCTTCTTATTCCGTCCTTTTTCCAACGCCTTTTCAATGGCTTCAAGATTCTCCTTTGGAGGTACCTGCAGGTCCTTCTCCCCATTGAGAGCCAGGACCGGACATTTAACCTTTTGCAACGCAGGAGCTGGATCATATTTGAGGAAATACTGCATCCAGGGACTGGTAGTCTGGTTGAGCAGCATTTTGATCAGGTCGTCGTCGGACATCCCCGCAGGTTTCTGATCTGCAGGGAATTCGTTGATCATTTGCTTCAAATACCCGGTTAAGTCGGCCTTCAATTGATCCTGATCGGACGATTTGACAATTATTTCAAAACATTTCTTATTGATCTCCTTGTTTTTCAGCAGATCGCTTTCCGACATCCCGCTGGCCCTCCCGATGAGCTCCTGCTGGAGCAGCAACAGTTGATCTCCCGGAATCCCTGTACCGGCCAGTAAAACGATGAAACTCACACTTTTTGTCTTGCCTGCCACCATCGGGGCGATGATCCCTCCTTCACTGTGCCCGATCAGTCCGATGTGCTTTTTATTGATATCCTTCCTGCCCTTCAGGTACGCGATGGCTGCCTCCACATCCGTGGCTAGGTCCACGGAGGTTGCCTGGCTGAAATCGCCCGTTGATTGTGCGGTCCCGCGATCATCATAGCGTAAAACGGCAATTCCGTTCCGGGTCAGATGGTCGGCCAGAACCAGAAAGGGTTTATGCCCGAACAGTTCCTCATCCCGGTTTTGCGGACCGCTGCCCGTGATCAGTACCACTGCCGGATATTTACCTTCTTTCGCCGGCAGCGTAAGTGTTCCGGCCAACTTAACCCCTGCCTCTTTATTTTCAAATGTCACCTCCTCCAAAACGTAAGGATAGGGTTTTTTCGGCTCCTGAGGCCGGTTCACCACAGGTTTTTCAATGCTTTCACGCTTGAGATCCATGGGAAACGACATGCCGCTCTGTTTAAAAGTCCCTATGACCATTTCCTCTTTCAGTTCTCCTGTATACTCAATTCCCGCGGCATCCAACTTCAGGATCAGTTTCGGATTCTCAAAAACGGTTGACGACATCGGGATCCCGGCGGCACCCTGGTCGGGACTGTCCATCGTGGAAGAATATCCCTGGTCTGTTTTCGTGATATGGAACACCAGCCGCAACTTCATTCCCTGAACATTCAGCAATCCATTCCATTGCCCGGTGATGTCCTGCCCCAAAACCGATGAAGTTATCAGGATCGCCAGAATACAAAGTGTCAACTTTTTCATAGCTGTAATCTCTGATGAATTATCAAAAGTAAGGAAAAGTGATGAGTGATGAGTGATGCGAAACACACCCACACTCACACCGACACTCACACCCGCCTACCCCAGGCTGAAGCCCGGGGATAGACATAATACATTCTTTCTTAACGACTTATTACTAATTTTTGCCCTCTGCCTTCTGCCTTGGAGTGTGCCCTCGTTCCCTTCTTCCGGTTCTTCAGCATGATATCGTACGATTCTTCTCTTTATATTGGCTGATCGTAACTTAAGACTGACTTCCATGAAAAAAGTTCTTTTTGCAAACCTGGCTCTGATTCTGGCTTTTGCAGCACCGCTGGCCAGCGCCCAGGAAAAGAAAGTCATTGACGAGATTATCCGGATCGGCCAGACCGATAACCAGTCGATGCGACACCTGGATATTCTTTGCAACCGTTTTGGCGGACGGATCCTGGGATCGGACGCCTATGAGAATGCGGCTGAATGGTGCGCTTCTGAATTTAAAAAATGGGGCATGCAGGTGGAGATGGACTATGCAGGTACCCTGCCGGTGGGATTCAACCGGGGTCCCTGGTTCGGCCGGATGCTTTCGGACGACGGCATGATCCTTCATTTTGCCACACCCTCCTACACGGCAGGAACCCAGGGCGTTCAGAGAGGCCACGTGGTCCTTGAACCAAAAACCCAGCGCGAATTTGACAATATGAAGGGCAAGCTGAAAGGAGCCTGGGTACTGATCAGCGGCGTCAACGATGGCTGGCCGATCGATTATTCGATTAAAGCCGATAGCAGCCGGGCCAGGATCATTGCCGAAAATCAGGAAATCGACCGGCAAAACCAGGAGATCCGGATGGCAAACTGGACGAAACCCGATTCCCTGAAACAGCCCCTCCTCAAGCTTCAGGATGCCCCCGCCCTGTTTTATAAGGAAATGAGGGAAGCCGGCATCCTGGGGATCATCCAGTCGAGCACGAATCCGATCCGCGTTCTTTATGACCGTAAAAACATCGACAGCATGACTTTTGATAATCTGCCGACGGTCCCGGATATCAAGCTTGATGAACACCAGTTCGATATCATCAGACAAATGGCCGAAGAACGTCAGTACTTTGAACTCGAGTTCGACATCCGCAACCACTTTAAGATGGGACCGGTGAAGTATTACAATGTGATCGGGATTATTCCGGGCACCAAATATCCGGAGGAATACGTGATGATGGGTGGTCATCTCGATTGTTTCGACGTGGCCACTGGTGGTGTGGACGACGGATCGGGGGCTACCCCGGCCATGGAAGCTGCTCGCCAGATCATGCTGGCCGGCGGGAAACCGAAGCGCACCATCCTGGTTTGTTTATGGGCAGGGGAGGAGTTTGGTCTGCTGGGATCGAAAGCCTGGGTTGAAAACCATAAGGACAAGTTGAACAAGATCTCCAATTATTTTAACCGCGACGGGGGTCCCACGGTAGCCAACAGCCTCAGAGTGCCTGAGGCCATGTATGCCGACTTTGAAAAGGTTTGCGAGCCGCTCAACCGGATCAACCCTGATTTCCCGTTTGCCCTCAGCAAAAGCCAGCCACGACCGAAACCAACCAGCGCCGGAGGATCGGATCATGCTTATTTTGCCATAAATGGCGTACCGACGTTGGGTTTCGGCACGGCCGATCCTAAGGGGTACGATTTCGATTACGGTGAGATCTGGCACACCGAGCGTGACCTTTATAACATGAGCATTCCTGAATACCAGGAACATACTGCTACCGTGACAGCCATTGTGGTTTACGGGGTGGCTTGCCTGGATCATCTTCTCTCCAGGGAAGGGATGTTTTCGGAAGGACCTCCGCAGCCCAGGCCCGGGAACCGGTAATCAGAGAAGCATTTTTATGGCCAGTCCGGCAAAATAGAGTCCGAACAGGCACAGCACAATACCCAGGCCTTTGACCATTCCCTTCAGGATTTTCAGGTTGATCTGCTTACGAAACCGGGCCAGGGTCACCGCAAGGGTCATGAACCACAAGATGCTCCCCAATGCGAGCGCCACCGCATAGCAAAGGCTGATCATCCAGGGAAACCAGCCCGGCCGGGTGACAGGTTCTTCCTCCGGATGGTTTTTAAAAATTTTCAGGGTATCAGGCCTTAAGTAGGAAGGAACCGTGGTATTGCGTATTGTCACGGAATCTTTTATGTTCAAGGTTTTGACATTCTGATCGATCATTTTGTCGAGCCCCCCGGTATCAAACCCGAGCGAGGAGATGAACGTGATCACCAGGATAGATGTCGTAAGCCAGCCGATGATCAGGGTCGGGTTCAGGAAATTGATCATGAATCCGGTGTATAAGCCCCCCTTCCACTCAGGAATGGGCTTGCCGGTCTTGGGATGGAACTCCGGAACATGTTCCAGATCGATTTTCGACCTAAAGATCTTGTAACCCATGAAAATAATGAGCAGGGACCCGGCCATCAGGATATAAGGGATGCCAGGTTCCATCCAGGAATAGAGTTTGGTGATCCCGAACACAGCCAAAAAGACATAAACCATATCCGCAAAGGAGGCACCTATAGCCACGAGGTAGCAATAAAGAACCCTGCCCTTCAGGGCGTTCGAGGTAACGAGAATGCTGATCGGGCCTGCGATGGGCATTGAGAAAATAAATCCAGCCAGCAGCCCGACAATGGAAATCGTGATGAGACTTTCTCCCATAGACAGATCATTTCGGTTAAGAGTTATTCATTATCTCCCCGGCTATCCGGAGATCTTCGGGAGTATCAATTTCCATGCAAAAAAAACGGGTTATATCCACAAAAAGCAATTCAAAGCCCTCATTTATTAATTCCTGGAAAGCGATCTCATAAAAACGGTTCACTTCTCCCTCCCGGATAACTTTTTGTTCCAGCGTCCGGAAGAGCGCGTCCCTCATCCTATTCCCAAAAAGTTCAATGCCGATCGACTCCCCAATCGCTTCCGCGGGTTTAACCTCTTTGCTGATCTCAATCACCCTCCCGCGGGCATCCGCCTTAACTTTGATTTCCTCATCCTGTACGACATGCCTTTTCAGGGCCAGACAGTTTTCATATCCCGATAGGATTAGCTCCCTGATGATCTGTTGATCAAACAGAATATCGCTGTCCATCATCAGCATCGGAGAATTTCCCACCGCTTCCCTGGCCAGGTACAGGGAATAGATATTATTGGTGACCTCATACCGCTCATTGTGCACAAACCGGACAGGAAGC
>CAZJNQ010000030.1:11958-31791 GCA_964547475.1 uncultured Porphyromonadaceae bacterium | reverse complement strand
ATAAATAACCCTAAAATGTGGAAGAATGATAAATTTTACCAAGATTCGTTGGGATAGAAATTTTTCTACACGTACCTATTACATTCCTGACGCCAGCGAAACGATCAACTGATAATAACGATGACAATCCAAAATATCGAAGATATACTGAATGATCTTCGTGACCTTCCCGGTGAAACTGAAATCGTGGAGTTCAAAGAAGCCAGGAACGGATATGATTTCACCAAACTTGGTAAGTATTTTTCAGCATTATGCAATGAGGTAAACCTCATGGGCAAGTCTCACGCCTGGTTGGTTTTTGGTATTGAAAATGAACATCATAACATTGTCGGTAGCCAATTCAGAAGTAAACGAAAAGATTTGGATAGCCTCAAAGGCGAGATTGCTGATAAAACTACCAACCGGATCACTTTTATAGAGATACATGAATTATATCCTCCTGAAGGCAGAGTAGTCCTGTTTCAGATACCGGCTGCACCCAGGGGTATCCCGGTTACTTTCGAAGGACATTATTACGGAAGGGATGGCGAAGAGCTGGTGCCTCTTAACCTGGAGGAAATCGAACGAATACGGGCCCAGGTAATTACCGAAGACTGGAGTGCAGCCATTGTTCCCAATGCAACTCTTGAGGATTTGGACGGTGAGGCAATCGAAAAGGCGAGAGAAAACTTTAAAAGTAAGTTTCCTGATTATGCTGCTGATGCTGATTCCTGGGACACACTAACCTTCCTGAACAAAGCAAAAATTACATGCAAGGGGCAGATTACACGAACGGCCATTATCCTGCTGGGAAAAGATGAATCTGAGCAATTGATCAGTCCTGCTGTTGCGAAAATCAGGTGGTTGCTTAAAGATGCCGGAGGAAATGACCGGGATTACCTGATTGTCGGATGTCCGATGCTTCTTTCCGTGGATAAGGTTTATGCGAAAATCCGTAACCTGAAGTACCGCTATCTTAAGGATGGAACCTTATTCCCTGATGAACTGGATCAGTACGAGCCGTTTACCATTCGCGAGGCGCTTAATAATTGTATCGCCCATCAGGATTATACGAAAAACGGACGGATCAATGTGGTCGAAATGGATGATCAATTGTTATTTACCAACCTAGGCAGTTTTATCCCGGGAAGCGTGGAGAAAGTTGTTCGGGAAAATGCCCCGGAGGAGTATTACCGTAACCGGTTTCTCGCCACTGCCATGTTCAATCTGAAAATGGTGGATACAGTCGGGGGCGGAATTCGCAAAATGTTCAATTTCCAGCGGGAGCGCTTCTTCCCGATGCCTGACTATGTTTTAACTCCCGAAAGAGTTAAGATGACCATAACAGGGAAAGTCCTCGATGTTGAGTATGCCCGTCTCCTTGCCCGAAACCGGGATCTTACACTGGAAGAGATAATCATGCTGGACAAGGTTCAGAAGAAGCAACCATTAACTGATTTTGAAGAAAAACATCTGAAATCCAAGAAGTTAATCGAGGGTCATAAACCCAATTTCTTTATTGGAATCCGGATTGCCCAACGGATCGGACAGAAGGCAGCTTATTCAAAGAACAAAGCTTTCGATAAGCAGTATTACCTGGATTTGATTCTCAAATCCGTCACAGAACATGGAAGCCTTAACCGACACGATATAGACGAGTTACTGTGGAAGAAATTGCCCGATTGGATGGATGAAAAGCAACGCGGAATAAAGATTAGTAACCTGATTTCTGAACTGAGAAGAAAAGCAAGAATCAGAAATGTCGGTTCTGACCGAGCCCCCAAATGGGTATTCTTGACTAACCAGGATTAGAGAGTTAACAGTAAATCTATTAGTAATTTAAGAGTAAATTATTAGTAAATTATAAGTAAAGTTTGAGCTAATAATCAGATAGTCAGACATAAGGCACTTCTAATTTTGAATTCAAATTTGAATCGTTAGAAGAGGATAAAAGATGAAACCCATGGATACCCCCTCATTCAAAGAAGATCATATTTCGCAGATCCCGGCGTTGCAGTTGCTGCAAAAAATGGGATATACCTATTTGACTCCGGCGGAGGCTGAGAAAATGCGTGGGGGGAAAACCAGTAATGTGTTGCTGGAGGATGTTCTGCGATCTCAGCTTAAAGAAATAAACAGTATCCGGATAAGCTCGAGTAAGATTGTCTTTTTTAGTGATTCGAACATTGAAAATGGGATACGTGCCCTGAAAGAGCTGCCCATGAACGAAGGCTATATGGCGGCCAGTGAAACCGTCTATAACCTGCTCACGCTCGGGAAAGCGCTTGAGCAAAACATCGATGGGGACAAGAAGAGTTTTACCCTAAGGTTTATAGACTGGGTGACGCCGTCAAACAATATTTTCCACGTAACCGAAGAGTTCAGCGTACTGAGGAATATGAGCAAGGAACATTACCGCCCCGACCTGGTATTATTTGTGAATGGTATCCCTTTGTGCGTGATTGAATGTAAGCGGCCTGACATAAAAGATCCCCTGAAGCTGGCAATCAGCCAGCAACTAAGGAGCCAACAGGAGGGAGGAATTCGAAACTTATATGTGTACGCGCAGGTACTGTTGTGCATTGCGACACAGGAGGCGACCTATGCCACCAATGCCACCCAGGAAAAATTCTGGGCGAAGTGGGAGGAGAAATTCTTTACTGATACCGAAGAAGCGGAGTATAGGAATGGTTTATGCGAATTGAAAAATCAGCCATTGACCATCGAACAGAAAGATAAGTTGTACCAGGACCGGTTCCGTTATGTCCGCAACTATTTCGATGCATTGGAGCAGGAAAGTATTATCCCGACTATCCAGGACGAATATCTCTTTGGCCTTTGCCGGCCTGAACGAATGTTAGAACTGATATTCAGCAATATACTTTTTGAAAATGGTGAGAAGAAGATTGCCCGTTACCAGCAATACTTTGCCATTAAAAAAGCCATGAAGCGGCTCCTGATCATTGAAGGAGGGAGACGAAAGGGTGGTGTGATCTGGCATACCCAGGGGAGCGGCAAATCATTAACCATGGTGATGCTGGCTCAGGCTATTGCCCTGGATAAAACCATCCGCAATCCGAAGATAGTGTTGGTAACCGACAGGACGGACCTTGACCGGCAGATAACGGATACCTTTCGCAAATGCGGGATTTATGTTGAAAACGCTAATACGGGTCAGCGACTGGTGGAGTTGCTTGAAAGCAAGAGCGATGCGGTTGTAACTACCATTATCAACAAATTTGTAGCCGCGGTGAGGAAAATCAGGAAACCGCTGGAAAGCCATGACATTTTTGTGCTGGTTGATGAAGGGCACCGGTCACAGTACGGGACTTTTAATTTGGAAATGCAAAAAACCATGCCCAATGCTTGCTTTATTGCCATGACCGGCACGCCTCTTTTTAAAAGAGATAAAAGCACGGCGGCCAGATTCGGTGGAATTATCGATACCTATACCGTCGACCAGGCCGTTAAGGATAAAGCCGTGGTCCCTTTACTATATGAAGGCAGGCTGGCCAGGCAGGAAGTTCATGCCAGTCCGCTGGATGTTTTCTTTGAAATGATTTCAGAACCGCTGACCGAATATCAAAAAGCTGATTTTAAAAAGAAATTCAGCCGGGCTGACCAATTGAATAGGGCTGAACAAAAGATATATGCTATTGCCTGGAACCTGAGCCGCCATTTCCGTGATAATTGGCAGGGTACACCCTTTAAAGCACAGTTGGTTTGTGATAAAAAAGTAAGCGCCATACGCTACAAAGAATTTCTCGATGAGATAGGAATAGTATCCAGCGAAGTATTAATATCCCCTTTGGATGAACGAGAGGGTGAAGATAGCGCTTATGAGACTTCAACAGACAGGGAAAAACGGTTCTGGAACCGGATGATGGAAGAACATGGTAACGCAAAAACTTATGAAAAGAATCTGATCAGCCGTTTCAAGAATCAGAAGGATCCCGAAATAATTATCGTCGTGGATAAACTGTTAACCGGTTTTGATGAGCCGAAGAATACGGTTCTCTATTTAACCCGGAATCTGCAGGGCCATAAACTGTTACAGGCCATTGCCCGGGTTAACCGGATCTTTGAGGATAAAGAATTTGGGTATATTGTTGATTATTATGGCGTTATTGAAAATCTGGACGATGCATTGCGGTTATATTCCTCATTTCAGGAATTTGACGAAGAAGACCTGGAAGGAACGCTGGTAAACATTAGTGAAGAAATCAAAAAACTACCTCAACTTCATTCGGAGCTGTGGGATATTTTCAAAACGGTCGCCAATAAAAGGGATGCGGAAGCTTACCAGGTACTTCTCAGAGATGAAGCCATCCGTACTGATTTTTACGATAAACTGGCAAAGTTCGCTAAGGCCCTAAAATTGTCTTTTGCATCGATTCTGTTTTACAAACGAGTGGATGAAAAAACCATAAACCGGTACAAAGAAGATCTTCATATGTTTTTAAAATTGCGACTCGCAGTAATCGAACGATACAGCGATTCGATTGATTTTAAGCAATATGAAGGTCAGATTCAAAAGCTGATTGATACACATATCTCAACGGATAAAGTCGAGGTTATTACAGAGCTGGTCGATATTCTGGATCAGGAAAAATTCCAGGCAGAGGTAGAAAAGACGACCGGAAAAGCGGCAAAAGCTGATAAGATAGCGAGCAGAACTTCAAAGCACATTTCGGAAAAAATGGATGAAGATCCTGCATTCTACAAAAAATTCTCAGAATTGCTTAAGGAAACGATTGCTGATTATGAAGCCCGGCGTATCAATGAAACGCAGTACCTGAATAATGTCCAGGGTATCATGAACGCTGTTTTATCCCATACCGATAGCGACATTCCGGAGGAATTGGCTGAGCGGGATATCGCCAGGGCATTTTATGGACTGTGCCTGGAAGCGATGACCAGGAAAGTCGATGACAACCAGCTGAGAATGATTATCTCATCCAGTGCTGCGGTCAAAATTGATGATCTGATTCGGGAAGCGGTATTGGATAATGGGATACCGATCATCGACTGGCAGTACAAATCGGGTATAACAGGCAAGCTGCAGATAGAAATCGGAGATTACCTGATTGATGAAGTGAGAGATAAATACCATATAGATCTTACTTTCGGTGAAATGGATGAAATAGCCGGTAGATGTATTGATGTGGCCAAAATTCGTTATAAGTGATGACCGGCCACATTGAATTCGGTTCCAAACAGATTGTGTTTGAACTGGAATATACTGAACGAAAGACATTGGGTATAACGGTAACTTCCGATATGGAGGTTCTGGTTAGGGCTCCATTAGATACACCGATGGATCATATTCAGAGGAAGTTGCTCAAGAAGGCTCCCTGGATTATCCGGCAACAAAGTTTTTTCTTATCCTTCCATCCAAAGACTCCTGAACGTAAATTTATCGGAGGGGAAACGCATTTATACCTTGGGCGTCAATACTGTCTGAAGATTATTACCGGTGAACCTGACAGTATAAAACTGAAAGGAAGATATTTGGAGGTTGTTACGTCTGAACGATTGAAGGTCAGGAATTTGGTTAATACCTGGTATCTGAAGAATGCAGAAGTAAAACTCTGTGCTATCTCGGAACCGCTAATTGAACAGTTTTATCGGTATAGCGTAACACCATCCTCAATCGTTCTTCAGGATATGCCAACTCGGTGGGGTAGCTGTACGCCACGTGGGAAGATTATCCTTAATCCCAATCTGATTAAAGCTCCCAGAGGTTGCATTGAGTATGTGATCACTCATGAACTGTGTCATTTGGTGTATCACGATCATAACAGAAAATTCATTGAGTTACAGACGAAAGTCATGCCCGATTGGGAGAAATGGAAATCGAAGCTGGAGAGGCTTCTGGCATAAGAGGAAACTATTTTATTCATGAGGATTCAAATAGCGACCTCCACAATCACATCCGGATAACCTTTCTTAGCTATTGAATTCTCAATATATTCAACAACTCAATAAAGCTTTGGATAATGAAAAACATTCTTAACACTCTGGCAATCACCCTGACGATTTTCTGGTTGTCATTTCCTGCTGTTCAGGCGCAAAAAAAAGCGGCTCCCATCTTTGTCGACGGGATGACTCAGGTCGTTCCCGAATTTAAAGACCCGGCCAACTGGATCATCCAGGATCTGTGGGTTGAAACCGAGTTTGACTCCGACGGGGATGGGAAGCTGGACCGTATGCATGTTGACGTAACACGTCCGAAACAGACCGATACGGAAGGGCTGAAACTCCCGGTGATTTATGAGTCGAGTCCTTATTTTGCGGGAACGGGAACCGGTGATCTTAAGTATTTCTGGAACCCGAAACAGGAACTGAACACCCAGCCGAAGCCGAGATTGAGATTTCCCCCGATCGAACCGCGCATCAACCGCCCGGTGATTTCAAAAGGTTTTGTTGACCTGTGGGTTCCCCAAGGGTATATCGTGGTTCATTCTTCTTCACCCGGAACCGGTCTCTCCCAGGGTTGCCCCACGGTCGGCGGCGATAACGAATCCCTGGCACCAAAAGCTGTTATCGACTGGCTCAACGGAAGAGCAAAAGGGTATACAACCCCTGACGGTAACGAGGAGGTTAAGGCGTACTGGACTACCGGTAAAGTCGGAATGACCGGCACTTCGTACAATGGAACCTTGCCGGTTGCTGCGGCAACAACCGGGGTCGATGGCCTTGAGGTGATCATCCCGGTGGCGCCCAATACCTCCTATTATCACTATTACCGGACCAACGGACTGATCCGCCATCCGGGCGGATGGCTCGGGGAGGATATCGATGTACTGTATGACTTCATCCACAGCAATCCTGAACATTGCGTCTGGTGCGATTCGGTCATCCGGGACCGGGAAATGATCGGCCATCACGACCGGGTCAACGGAGATTACAACGATTTCTGGGCCGGCCGTGATTACCTGAATGATATGGGCCCGATGAAGGCTGCTCTCCTGATGGCGCACGGCCTGAATGACTGGAACGTGGTTCCCGAACATAGTTACAGGATCTACAATGCGGCGAGAGCCAAGGGATTGCCTTGCAAGATCTATTATCACCAGGGAGGTCACGGTGGCGAGCCGCCGGCTGAGATGATGAACAAATGGTTTGCCCATTTTCTTCACGGAATTGATAATGATGCCCTCGAAGGCCCCAAAGCCTGGATCGTCAGGGAAAACGACAAGCCCGATCAGCCAACCGGATATGCCGACTTTCCGAATCCTGAGGCCAAACCGGTCAAATTATACCCGACCCCCGGCGCTCCCCGGCTGGGCGGGCTGACCACCGAACGGAAAACCGGACAGGGCAAGGAAACCTTTGTAGATAATGTTTCGTTCAGCGGCTCCTCACTGGCACAGGCCGAGTGGACGAACCACCGGTTGCTTTATGTGACTTCCGAACTGAAAGAACCGGTACATCTTTCGGGTATCCCGTCCATCACCATCCGGCTGGCCTGTAACAAACCGGCTGCCAACCTCTCGGTCTGGATGGTCTCCCTGCCCTGGACCGAAAACTGGCGCCCGAAGCCGACAGATAATATCATCAACCGCGGCTGGGCCGATCCGCAGAATTACAAGTCGCTCACTAAAAGTGAACCGCTGATACCCGGGAAATTCTATGAAATCACATTCAACCTTCAGCCCGATGACCAGATCATCCCGGCCGGTAAGCAGATTGCCCTGATGATCTTTTCCAGCGACAGGGATTTCACTCTGTGGCCGGACCCCGGCACCGAACTGACTGTGGATCTCGACGGAACCTCACTGGAATTACCGGTGGTGGGAGGAACGGTAAACTGGGCAAAGGCTACCAAGAGTGGTAATTGAAAATGAGGGAGGGGAAAAGGAGATGGGGAGATGTGATATAGAGATAGATAAACCTGATACGCGATACCCATGAGTTATCCTAAAAAGTACCTGTTTGTTTTTGGTGTGCTGAGTTTTTGCTTCACGACGATGTTCGGTCAGCAAGTAGACCCCAAGCCTCTGAACTGGGGCTATTTCGCTGGCGGAACCATCCATGTGATCGCATCGAGCCATAACGATATCGCCTGGTTCGATACGCCTGCCGAAACCATTGCCCGCCGGGACCATGCCTCTATCACGCCTGCTTTGCAGAAAATGGCCACCCGGCCCGACGTGACTTTCTGCATGGAGGATGTCCTCTACCTCCTGGAGTACCTCGACCGGCATCCGGAAAAGCAGGAGCTGATCAGCAAGCTGACCACCAATGGACAGTTCGACTGGGGTGCCACCTATAATCAGCCGTATGAGGGCTTGTTATCGGGAGAGCAGTTGATCCGGGAACTTTATTTCGGCAAGAAGTTGATATCCAAAATGATGCCAGGCGCACCGGTTAAAGTGGCGTACAACCCGGATGTACCGGGCCGTACCCTGCAGATGCCCCAGATCCTTGCCAAGGCTGGTGTGCCCTATCTCCTGATCAGCCGCCACCGGGAAGGACTGTTCAACTGGGCGAGTCCGGATGGCAGCAGTGTTCTGACCTGGTCGATGGGCCATTATTACAATATGATCTGGGAAGGGGTGCTGGACAGCTCTTATCAGGAGAATAGCCTGAAAATCAAAAGACATACCGATCAATGGTCGGGCGACTATGTCCAAAGGAATATTCCTCCCCAAATGGCATTTCTTTACTCTGCCGATTATATTCCCCCCGCTGATTTCGATAAACAAATCAACGAGTGGAAAAGCAATGCCCAGGTCTTACAGCAAAAAGGTCTGTCGAAGGAATTCACTCCTCCCACCCTCAAGTACTCTTCTCCTGCGGCATTCTTTGATGCCGTCTCTGCCGGTTCGCCATCGTTTAAAACCATCACCGGAGAAAGGCCCAACATGTGGCTCTATATCCATGGACCGACGCACCATTGGGCCATTTCAGCCAAACGGGAAGCCGGCGTTCTGCTCCCGGCCGCTGAAACCTTTTCTGCCGTCAGTGCCCTGCTGGCCGGATCCCTGAATTACTATCCCGGATACGAATTAAACGAGGCCTGGAAAGCCTCCATCTATGACGACCATGGATGGGGAGGCAAGAATGGCGAGGTAACGGATGAGGTATTTAAACAAAAGCTTGAGTTTGCACGTGACCAGGGAAAGGAAATTCTCGGCCGGTCATTGGAAAATATTGCCGCACGGATTACACCCGGTCAAAATGGCAGGATCCCGATTGTCGTTTTCAACGCTCTTTCCTGGATCCGCACCGATGAAATGTGTGTTGAAACGGATGTGCCTTTTAGCGAATTCTGTATCGAAGATGACAAAGGTGGCAGGATGATCGCCCAGGTTGAAAAGCAATCGGGTGCTGATCACTATCGGATCCGGTTTATTGCGGCCGATGTCCCTTCCCTCGGATACAAGACTTACTATATCAGGCAAGGTAAACCATCGGAACAGAAATCCGATGTCCTGGCATCCGACACCCGGTTTGAGAACCGGTTTTACAGGATCGAACTCGCCGGGGGCGGTATCCGGAGCCTGTACGACAAACAGCTGAAACGGGAGGTCATGCAAACCGGGAAGTTCCTCGGAGGTGAGATCTTCACCATGCAATCGGTCGGAAACGGGGCGGGTGAATTCAACCGCGTTCAGAAACCAACCATGGAAGATTTTGACCAGGTGAGCCGTCATGCCCCATCGTGGAAACTCAATCAGGAACTCTCGGGTTCGGTCTGTACGGTTTATTCCCTGGAACAGCCTTTAACGAACTGTAAAGTAAAACAGCTGATCAGGATTTATAACGATTTAAAACGGATTGATTGCGAAGTGTCACTGTTAAACTGGGACGGGACTAAATCCAGGGAATTCAGGATGGCCTTGCCTTTGTCCATGGATCAGGCCTCCATTGCCTATGAAGTGCCGATGGGGATTGTGGAAGTAGGAAAAAGCGAGATCGAGGGTGCCGCGGGCGATTGCTATGGGGGGTTGAATTATGACGAGATCTGCGCCGAAACCAGGCCCCGGGAGGTACAAAACTTCATCACGGCAAGCAATGGACAATGGGGAGTGACCATGAGCTCCAGCGTCTCCGTTTGCGACTGGATCGATCCCACCACCAATCCGGTGGAGTATGCCATCCTTCAGCCAATCCTCCTGGCCTCCAGGAAAAGCTGCCATGGCGAGGGGAACTGGTACCTGCAGGCGGGGGATCATTCCTATGCCTTTTCCATCCTTTCCCACGAGGGCGGCTGGAAAAACGGTTACCGGTTCGGCATTCAGGCCAATAATCCATTGATCGCCGTAACGGGTGTGAAACCGCTCGAAGGAGCGACGCTTCCCAGCAAGCTGAGCTTCTTTTCCCTGTCTGAAGGCACTCCCCTGATCAGCACGGTGAAGAAATGTGAGGATGATAACAGTTTGATTGTCAGACTGTACGATATCGAAGGAAAAAACAGCGAGGTAAAACTCAAAACCTTTTTCCCACTCATCGGTGGCGAACACACCAATATCATCGAAGAAGAAGGAAAACCCATCCCGGTATCCGGACAATCATTCCAGACCAAAATGGGGCACCATGCCATCGAAACCTTCAAACTGCTCCTCAAAGAGTGACGAGTGAAAATTGGATTTGGGATCTTGGATTTGGGATTCGGGATAACCAATATCCAACATCCAATGTCCAACATCTAACATCCAACATCTGAAATCCATATCCTATGAAAAACCCGTTTCCCATTTTGTTGTCATCAGCTTTATTGCTGACACTTTTTTCCTGCGCCACCAGTACTAATCCTGATATTGGTCTTGCTGCCGTCAGGGATGGCCGGTCGCGGGCGGTTTCCTCGCATGCGCCCGGGTTCAGTAATGCCGACAGGCTGGGATCAATCAAGCCCGGAGAAACGGCCGTTTTGTTTGATGTTCAGGGCGCCGGTATCATCAATCATATCTGGCTGACTTTCAACGAGGCCATTCCCAACTGGATTGAGAAAGCCGGTTCAGCCACCCCGGCCGAACTGGTCATCAGGATGTACTGGGACAATGCCACCGAACCCGCGGTGGAAGCCCCGATAGGTGATTTCTTTGCATCCGGATTCGGTCTTCGAAAAGAAGTGAAATCAGCAATGGTGCTGGTTGAAGGGGGCGACGGGTACAACTGTTACTGGCCCATGCCTTTCAGGAAGGCAGCCAAAATAACCGTCACCAATGATGGAAAGAAAGCATCCAGAAGTTTCTACTATCAGACTGATTATACCGAACTGAAAAGGCTTCCAAGGAATACAGCTTACTTCTGCGCCCAGTACAGGCAAGAATTTCCCGAAGAGACCGGTCATGATTACCTAGTTGCCGATATTGAGGGTAAAGGACATTATGTCGGGACCGTCATGTCGGTACGCTCCCGGAGCCCGTATTGGTTCGGTGAAGGCGATGTGAAATATTATGTCGACGGGGAAACCGAACCTTCAACCTGGGGAACCGGTACCGAAGACTACTACCTCAGTGCCTGGGGGTTTTTGGAGAATCTCAACCTCTATTCCGGTTGTTCATACATGAGTAAGGGTGAGGAGGATTTGGGAGCAAAATATACCCTTTACCGCTGGCATGTTCTGGATCCGCTGAGATTTACCAAATCGTTCAGGTTTGAAATCGAGCACACGGGCTGGATGGCTGCCGATGAAACCACCACCGGCGAAGTAGTTGGTCATGTAGAGAGGGAGGACGATATGGCTTCGGTGGCGTTCTGGTATCAAAAGGGGCAACCCAAACGGTTTGCAACCCTTCCGTCGTTTGAAGAGCGTGTCCTGCCCAACCTGGAGCACGTGATCGGAGCGAAGGATATGATCGCTTCTGTTCGTCACTCGCCAGGAGAAGTCAGGCTGGAAGACGGTTTTTATTTTACAGACTATGTCCAGATCCTTTTTACTCCTTCAACGAGCCATGCCTGGCTGGAGGCTGATTTCACCATCGAAAAGGAGGAGTACCAGGGTTTGATCCTGAAAATGAGTCATGCACCTGCTTACGGTAGATATAAATTATTCATCGACGGTAAACTTATTACCAGAGTGCCCATGACCATTGATTTTGACTTTAATGATCCCAAGGCAGAGCCAAGAATTTTTAATTTCTATTCCGAAAAGCTGGATGTGTACGACTATTATCTGGGCAGTTCAGCGCTGAAACCGGGCAAGCACACGATCCGGTTCGAGCAGGTGGGATCTGATTCCCGTTCAACCGGCAACTCTTTGGGCTTCGACTCATTCAGGCTGATGGAGAGATGGGATAAAAAACGAGCGCCGCTTGAGTGACGACATAAGATGTTGGATTCGGGATTAGGGAATTGGGACTTTGGATTTTAGATTCCGGATTTTGGACAATCTTTAATCTGATCTCCAACATCCGATATCCAACATCCAATATCCGACATCCAATATCCAACATCCAATATCCGACATCCGATATCCAACATCCAATATCCACCCTTATCCCCCATTCATCGCCGGCTGGCCGGTAGCTTCGAGCACATTCCACCACAACTCGCCGTTGATATCGATTCTCTTGCGTTTTGAAACGGCAATGGGGATAGGAATGAGGGTAAACTCATTATTCCAGTGGCCGACCACAAAATCGTTCTTGCCCGCCATTACCGCATGTACGGCATTTAGGGCCAGCAGGCTGCAGAACTTGCTGTCATTGGCGTTAGCCGGCGCACTCCGGATATAGTAGCTCGGGTCGATATAGCGGAGGGAAAACGGAAAACCGGTGGATTTATAGGCTTCCGTGATCCGGTTTTTGAGGTACAGGCCGATATCTTTCATCTTGATATTTCCCGAGGCGTCCCTTTCCTCTGTTTCACCGGCAAAGAACTCTTGCCCGGCGCCCTCGGCAACCACGATCAGTGCATGATGCCTCAGTTCCAGGCGTTGCCTGAGAACTTCAATAAAACCGGCAGGTCCCTCCAGGTGAAATTGCATTTCGGGAATCAGCACAAAGTTTACTTCCTGGATAGACAGGGCGGCGTGAGCCGCGATAAAACCGGAGTCCCGTCCCATCAGCTTGACCATCGCTATCCCGTTATAAGCCCCGTAGGCTTCGTTGTGGGCATTGCTGATCACCTCATTGGCAATGGTAAATGCTGTTTCAAACCCAAAGGATTTGTCGATCAGGTTAATGTCATTGTCGATGGTTTTCGGGATCCCGGCAACGGCAATCTTCAGACCCCTGTTTACTATTTCCTCATGGATCGCATGGGCTCCGCGAAGAGTGCCGTCGCCCCCGATGCAGAAGAGGATGTTAATGTTCATCATCTCCAGCGTATCCACCATCTTGGGCACGCTTTGGTAACCCCGGGAGGATCCAAGTATGGTCCCGCCGATGTGGTTGATCTGGCTGACCACCTGGGGAGTCAGGTCGATGACGGGATGGTCGTGGTCGGGATTGAGCCCTTCATAACCATACTGGAACCCGACGATGTTTCTCACGCCGTAGCGGTAGTGGAGCCCCATCACGATGCTCCGTATCACGTTATTCAATCCCGGGCAGAGCCCCCCGCAGGTGACGATCCCTGCTTTTGTCTTGGCCGGCGGGAAATAAAGCGATTCACGCGGACCTGCTTTTTCAAACGACAGGGGAACTTCACCCGTCAGACGGGCTTTTTCGAATCCGGCCAGCGAAGTGTCATAGAGGACGCGGTCCTGGTCGGTGACAAACCCGAACGAGGGCTTGCATCTTGCCGAATCACTCAAAGGCGACCGGATCCCTGCCCGGCCGAGTTCCCTGACATCAAAATCTTCGGGTACCATTATTTTGGATCTTTTTTTCTATTCAACAATCACTTCGTCAGTGAAAAGCCATGCCCTGCTCCCTGCACCGTGGTGCCAGATGGGGCAAAGGCCAATGCTCTGGGCTTTCACCTTTACATACCTTGCCTGGTTGCCGTAGATCAGCGAAGAAAAATACCGGACTCCATCGGTCATGGTACTGCGATCGGGATAATTGTCGATGACCTCCATCATCCGGAAATCTTTCCTGTCATTTGAGATGTAAAAGCTCACCTGGACAGGATGGAAGATCCAGACGGCCAGGCTTTGCAGGAATCCGGCGGTGATCCTCCAGACCAGCATGTTACGGCCCAGGTCGATTATCACCTCCATATCCTTTCCTTCAAAACCCTGCCACCTTCCGTCGGTATAATCCGATGAGCCGGTCTTTCCGTCGACCAGCGCCCGGTTCCCTCCGGCGGAATAACGCGGGGTATAGGATCCGTCGGTGGGCTCACCCATATAATCCCTGCCGAATGGAGGGGCCAGGTACGTGACGAAGGTTACCGGCGATTGTGGGTTAATGGAGCTGTCGTACAGGTCCACTGCGGCTGTCTCGCTCGCGGCGTATCCATCCTTGAATGCCTTGGCCCTGATCCTTGAGGTGCGTTCAATCTTAAAGGGCTTGTCATAGCGGGGTGAAGTGATCCGGGGCTCAGTGCCGTTTAAAGTATAGTGTATATCAGCCCCATCCGACAGGCAGCTCATCTCGATGATCGTCGACAAACGGAATGAGACGTTGTCATAATGGATATAAGGCATGAACAGGCGGTCGGTTCCGAGCGGAGCAAGCTGGTTTTCAGGTTCAACTGCAATTGCCTGAGGCCGGTGTTCGGGTGCAGTGCCCCAGTCCCGCTGTTTCGCTGTTCCATATGTCAACGTGAATTCTCCGCCTTTGATGATCTGGGAATAATTAATAAAGGAATAGGGATGATCTTCTCCGTTCAGGGTCGCCGAAACGATTTCTTTTTCCTTTGTCCTTTCTCCTTTTGCCTTGATAATGAACTCCTTCCCGCCGGCCAGGTAAAGAGTCACCTTGTCGAATGCCGGGCTTCCTATAACATACTCGTCAGATCCGGGACAAACGGGATAAAAACCGATGGCGCTGAACACGTACCAGGCCGATAACTGCCCGCAATCGTCGTTACCGCACAACCCGTCGGGCCTTACCGTATAGAATTCCCCGAGCGCACGGCGGACCACTTCGCGGGTTTTCCAGGGAGCTCCGGCATAGCTGTAGAGATAGGGAATGGCATGACTCGGTTCGTTACCGTGGGCATACTGCCCGAAAATCCCTTCGAAATCCGAAATGGCATGCCTTTCCGGCGATTGTACCGTGAAGAATGAATCCAGTTTCGCGATGAAAGCTTTGTCACCTCCGTACAGTCCGATCAGACCCGGAATATCGTGCGGAACATAAAAAGTATAATGCCAGGCGTTTGCTTCGGTATAATCACCTTGATCCAGCAGGGAGACCTTGAACGGATCGAATGGCGAAAACCACCGGCCATCGGCATAGCGGGGCCTCATAAATCCGGTTTCCGCATCAAACTGGTTGCGATACGATTGCGAACGCAGGATATACTCGCGATAGAGGGAATCCTTTCCGGCCGATCTGGCTACCTGTGCTATACACCAGTCGTCATAGGCATATTCAAGGACTTTGGATACCGAATTGGTGGAATGGTCCTTGGGAATGAACCGGTATTTACCGTAGGAAGCAATCCCTTCGGTGCTCTGGGTGCCGCTGGCCACCATGGCTTCCAACGCCACGTTGATGTCGAAATTCCGGTTGCCCTTGAGCCAGGCATCAGTCAGGACCGAAACGGCATGGTAACCGATCATGCAGTTGTTTTCGCACCCGGCCAGCTCCCACACAGGAAGCAATCCCGACTGGCTGTACTGCTGCAGCATTGTCCTGATGAAATCCGTGTTTTTGTCGGGACAGATCAGGTTAAACAAGGGATGAACAGCCCGGTAGGTGTCCCAGAGGGAAAAAACATGGTAATAATCGAATCCCTGTCCGCTGTGAACCTGGTGATCCATGCCCCGGTACTGCCCGTCAACATCGGAAAATAGATTGGGGGTCAGAAGTGCATGATACAGGGATGTGTAAAATATCTTTTGCTGATCGGCTGATCCGCCTTCCACTCGTATTTTCCCGAGTACCCGGTTCCAGGCCTCTCCGGCATCCTTAACCGTGCCATCAAAATCCCAGCCCGGCAGTTCTTCCAGCATATTTTTCCTGGCACCTTCCGCACTCACAGCCGAAATGGCCACTTTAACCAGAACCGGCCTGTTGTTTTTGGGATTGAAACTAAAAACCTTTTTTACGGATTTCCCACTGATCTCTTCCGGTCTTTGATCAAAGGGTTCTGAAAACCTTGCGGCAAAATAAACATATTGGTCCGGGGCCCATCCGCGGGAATGGCGAAGGCCTTCAATCTCGGTGTTGCTGATCACCTTCAGATAACAGTCTTCCCTGGGCTGATCGCCCTCACCGGCAATGTCATGCTCCAGGTCCACCAGGATCCTTGCCTGTTGGTCATCCGGGAAGGTATACCGGTGGAACCCAACACGATTGGTAACGGTCAGTTCGGCTTTAACCTGGTAATCATCCAGGACTACACGGTAGTATCCGGGTGTTGCCTTCTCATTTTCATGCTTAAAACCTGAAGACATTGCTTCCTGCCCTCCTGCCTTACTTCCCTCCTGCCCTTGCACTTCTGTAAATGGGAGTAACAGGATGTCTCCAAAGTCCGCGCAACCCGTCCCGCTCAGGTGAGTGTGGGAGAATCCGATGATCCGGTCATGAGAATAGTGGTATCCCGAACAGCATCCTTCACTGTACGTATCCGGGCTTAGCTGCACCATACCGAACGGCATGGAGGGGCCTGGGTATGTGTTCCCGGTGCCGGCAGTACCGATCATGGGATCCACGAAGGAAAGAATGTCACTTTTGTTCTGATGTTTGCAGGCTGAAACCAGCAGCATCATCAGACCTAATATCAAGCATGATTTCTTCATGGAACCGGGTTGGGATCTTCCTGCAAAGTAACCGTTTTTTCCCCGAACCGTCAACCGTGAACCATCAATCGTAAATTGTCAGCCGGAAATCGCCAGTTGCCTCCGTCGGTTTCAGTTCATCCGCTCCGGCATCCGGATTCTCCACCCATTCCCGCACACGGGTGGTGCCGTTGATCCAGTCGAAGGCCAGCCCTCTGAATTGGTACTCATAAGGGGCCGTGCTCCAGAATGGGCGGATGTCGGTGTTATGGTACAGGTATTTAAGGATCAGGAGCATCAGTTTCCAGGGAGTGAAAACGGCAGGATCAGTGACATGTACCTGGAATCCACCGCAGACCTGGCCGGTAAATTTCTGGTACACCGGCTGAAACCAGACCGGCCGGAGCACAAATCCCGATTGCTTTTGTTTATCCAGGTATTCCAGCAGGCCCGGTCGGATTGCGTAGGGATCGATGACCGGATGTCCGAATTGCTCAAGGCTCCGCGTGGTGCCGCGTCCTTCGGACAACACGGTTCCTTCCAGGAGTACGGTGCCCGGATACACCAGCGCTCCTTCATGGGTAGGCAGGTTGGGGGAGGGATTGATCCAGGGACGGCCGGTATCTTTCCAGAGCATCTCGCGCCTCCATCCGTCCATCTGAATAATATGCAGATCGTTGTTCCAGTCGTTCAGGCGCTGAAACCAGAGTGCCATCTCTCCGATGGTCATTCCGTGGCGCATGGGTAAAGGAGCCATGCAAACAAACGAGAACCAATCCGGATCGGGAAGGCTGCCTTCCACAAGAATGCCGCCGATGGGATTGGGACGGTCAAGGACCAGGATCCGGATATTTTTACCCAGGCAGGCTTCCAGGGCCAGGTATAGGGTCCAGATATAGGTATAGACCCTTGTGCCAACATCCTGGAGGTCAATGATCAATGTATCAATCCCTTCCAGCATCTCCCCGGTTGGTTTCCGGGTTTCTCCGTATAGACTGTACACCGGGATCTGATAAGCCGGATGGATAAAGTGGTCTGTTTCGACCATGTTATCCTGGACTGCGCTTCCGAATCCGTGCTGCGGCCCAAACGCCCTGATCAACCGCTTCCCGAACAGTTTCACCAGCTCATCGAGGCCGTTTTCCAAATCGAATGAAACGGATGCGGCATGACCGAGGTAGGCGATACTGCCTTTTACTTTCCGCTGCGTTTCAACGGAGCGAAGTAGGATGTCGAGGCCGGATAAAATCATGATACTGGATGTTGGATGTTGGATATTGGATGTTGGATTTTAGATATAAGATTTTGGATGTTAGATTTCGGGGTAATCAGGTAAAGGTTCTTCTAGAGAATTGGATTTAGATTGAATAAGCCGGTTAAGCATTTTCGATATGCTATTGCATTCCTGTTTGATCTTTTCAAATTCTTCCTTTTCAAGGTAGCCGATTTCCAATGCTATGATTGATTGAGAAAGGGTTTCGGCAACAGATCCTTTTGAGATATAAAGAAATCGTATACTTTGCTTGTTTGTACAAGATTCTTCCCCTTCAGCTATGTTGCTGGGGATGCTTACAGCTGCTCTTCTGATCTGATCCCGTAATCCGTAATCCTTAACAAATCCTCCCTTGTCAGTTATCTGATAAACATAGACTGCTAAATCCTTTGCTTTTTGCCAAACCCTCAATTCCGTAAAATCTCCCATATAAACAAAATCATTGAAACCGAAATTATCCCGATATCCCATATCCAGAATCCCATATCCAGAATCCCATATCCAGAATCCCATATCCAGAATCCCATATCTAACTTTCTTTAAATATCGTATTTTTGCCCCAAATTCACTACTATGGTCACTCTCGAGCAAGTCAAGGAGATGGCGGAGCGCGGATCGGCGCTCAGGAGGTACCTTTGACATCGATGCCAAGCGTATCGGGTTAAAGGAAGAAGAAGAGAAAACGCATTCGGCGGATTTCTGGAACAATCCCAAAGAAGCTGAACAACACATGAAGATGATCCGGAACCTGAAAAGCTGGATCACGGCGTATGATCATGTTGACAGCGGCATCGGGGACCTTCAGGTGATGTATGATTTCTACAGGGAAGGTGAAGCATCTGAAGAAGATATTGACAGGCAATACGCTGAGACTTTGCGTTTAGTTGAAGAACTGGAAACCCGCAACATGCTCCGGAAAGAGGAGGACAGCATGGGTGCCATCATGCGTATCAACTCGGGTGCCGGGGGCACCGAGAGCCTCGACTGGACCGGTATGCTCATGCGTATGTACATCCGGTGGGGGGAGTTAAATGGTTATAAAGTCAGGGAAGTTGATTATCAGGCAGGTGATGAGGCCGGAGTAAAATCCGTCATGCTCGAATTTGAAGGTGAGTATGCCTACGGCTACCTGAAAGCAGAAAACGGCGTTCACCGGCTTGTCAGGCTGTCGCCCTTCGATGCCAACAATAAACGCCACACCACCTTTGCCTCTGTATTTGTCTCCCCGGCAGTCGATGACTCGATCGAGATCGAAATCAATCCGGCTGATATTGAGTGGGATACATTCCGTTCGGGTGGTCACGGTGGACAAAATGTCAACAAGGTGGAAACAGCCGTCCGGCTGAAGCACCTGCCTACCGGGATAAACATTGAGAACAGTGAGACCCGAAGCCAGCTCAAGAACAAGGAAAACGCCATGCGATTGTTACGGTCGCAGTTATATGAGCTGGAACTCCGCAAGCGTATGGAGGAACGGCAAAAGATCGAAGCCACCAAGAAAAAGATCGAGTGGGGCTCCCAGATACGCTCCTACGTGCTGCATCCCTATAAAATGGTCAAGGACCTCCGAACCGGTTATGAAACAGGCAACACCCAGGCTGTCCTTGACGGCGAGATCAACGGATTCATCAAGGCCTACCTGATGGAGTTCGGGAAAGAGCTATAACCAAGGAAAAAGGAAAAAGGAAATGACTAACCCCAGACTTCAGTCTGGGGACTTACCACCACCCTCTTTGACTAACCCCAGACTTCAGTCTGGGGACTTACCACCACCCTCTTTGACTAACCC
>CAZJNQ010000030.1:0-11858 GCA_964547475.1 uncultured Porphyromonadaceae bacterium | reverse complement strand
CAGACTTCAGTCTGGGGAGAAATAAGGTGTGAGTGTGGATGTTGGATGTTGGATGTTGGATGTTGGATATTGGATGTTAGATGTTGGATGTTGGATGTTGGATGTTGGATGTTGGATATTGGATGTTGGATATCCAGAATCCAAAATCCCAAATCCAACATCACTCGTCACTCGTCACTCGTCACTCGTCACTTTTTATTTGTACATTTAAGGATCAAATCAACCTATCATTCTCATGAAAAACCGTATTGAAAAAGACACGATGGGACTCGTGGAGGTCCCTGCTGACAAGTACTGGGGTGCGCAAACCCAGCGGTCGATCAATAATTTTAAAATCGGGCCTTCCGGATCCATGCCCCGCGAGATCATCATGGCCTTCGCCTATCTGAAAAAGGCAGCCGCCCTGACTAACCAGGACTTGGGAGTACTGACTCCGGAGAAAGCCAAATTGATTGCCCAGGTGTGCGATGAGATCCTTGCTGGCAAACTGGATGACCAGTTCCCGCTGGTGATCTGGCAGACCGGTTCAGGCACCCAGTCCAACATGAACCTGAATGAAGTGATCGCCAACCGGGCTCATGTGATACTGGGAAACAAACTGGGCGAGGGAGCGAAAATGATCCATCCCAATGATGACGTGAATAAATCGCAGTCATCCAACGATACCTTCCCTACAGCCATGCATATCGCTGCATATAAAGTATTGATAGAAAACACTATACCGGGCATCGAGCTGCTCAGGAAAACACTCGCTGCCAAATCGGCTGAGTTCATGGAGATTGTCAAGATCGGACGGACGCATTTCATGGACGCCACTCCGCTGACGCTGGGGCAGGAATTCTCCGGATATGTTTCGCAGATCGATCATGGTCTCCGGGCGCTGAAGAACACCCTGGCCCACCTTAGTGAACTGGCGTTGGGTGGAACGGCTGTCGGGACAGGGATCAATGCCCCAAAGGGCTATTCCGAGAAGGTAGCTGCCAAAATCGCCGGACTGACTGGTTACCCGTTTGTGTCAGCGGAGAACAAATATGAATCACTAGCTTCACATGACGCTATAGTTGAGTCCCATGGCGCATTGAAGATGCTGGCTGTCAGCTTCATGAAGATGGCCAACGATATGAGGGTGCTCTCTTCCGGACCGAGAAGCGGGATTGGGGAGATCCACATTCCTGAAAATGAGCCCGGCTCCTCCATCATGCCCGGAAAGGTCAATCCCACCCAGATCGAAGCCTTGACCCAGGTTTGCGCCCAGATTATCGGGAACGATACGGCTATCTCGGTTGGCGGCATGCTTGGCCACTTTGAGCTGAATGTGTTCAAGCCGGTCATGATCGCCAACTTCCTGCAATCTGCCCAATTACTGGGTGATGTATGCGTATCGTTCAACAATAACTGTGCAGCCGGGATCGAAGCCAACCTGGGAGTCATCAAGCGCCATGTCGAAAATTCATTGATGCTGGTGACGGCTCTCAATCCGCATATCGGCTATGAGAAATCTGCCGAAATCGCCAAAAAGGCCCACAAGGAGGGAACTTCTCTCAGGCAGGCAGCGCTGGCACTCGGATATGTCACGGATGAGGAGTTTACCGCGTGGGTGGATCCGAAGAAGATGGTATAGCTCGCTATCGCTCGCGAATAACTCGCTTCGCTCGTGAAGAATATGCTTCGCATATGAATAGTTCGGCTTCGCCTCACGAATAATCCTCGCGATGCTCGGATGAATTAATTCAGGCCGAAGGCCTTTTACGCGACCGAAGGGAGCTATTCACGAGCGAAGCGAGTTATTCGCGAGCGATAGCGAGCTATTCACGAGGCGAAGCCGAGTCATTCATGACCAACGGGAATTATTTTGCCCATTCTACCTTCGGCGATCGGTAAAAGTTGATCCCCATCGCCTCAAAGCGGGCTCCGTGTTTAGCCAGCCCAGTGTAGTCCCAGCGTAGTGGTTGAATCGTATTTCATGTCCAGATAGGCCAGGCGGGCCAGTGAAACTACCAGCTTCGAACCCTGACCCACCGCTGCCAGGGCGTTTTGCTTGCTGGCCCAATACTGGGTAACGGTTCCCGGGCGAAGAGTGGCAGCGGCGATATCATCCCAGCCCATGACCTTCTTTCCATAGGATGTGACGATCTCCTGCACCCGGTTGACAAAGGGTATGTAATCCTCCAGCCTGGTGGAATGGGATTCATCCCCGCCGATATGGATCAAGGGTCCTGGCGTCAGCGCGGCCAGCTCTCGGAATACATCAGAAATAAAATGATAGGTGATCTCTTTGGAAGTACATAGTGAGCTGAAACCCACATTGGTTCCGGTATAGAGCTTGGTTGCCCGGCCGTCGCAGTTAAGTTCCGGATACGAGGCGAGTGCCGCATTGGTGTGGCCCGGCATGTCGATCTCGGGAATGATCGTGATATATCGGGATGCTGCATAGCGGACAATATCAGAATATTGCTCCTGCGTGTAAAAACCGCCCTCACCACCGCCAACCTGCGTACTTCCCCCATGGACAGCCAGGTTGGGCCAGGATTTGATCTCGATGCGCCAGCCCTGGTCGTCGGCCAGATGCAGGTGTAACTTGTTCATCTTGTAACGGGCCATCTGGTCGATCAGCGTTTTTACATCATCGGGCTTAAAAAAGTGGCGGGAGACATCCAGCATGATCCCACGATAACTGTATTCAGGTACATCACGGATCACTCCGGTCGGTATTATCCAGGGACCGGCCTGAACGGTTGACTTTTCAACTCCGGATGGCAGGAGCTGAAGCAACGTCTGAACTCCATAAAAAATTCCGGCCGGCTGGCCGGCGGATATCTTAACCATCTTTTCCGAAATGTTCATCTCATACCCTTCCTCCTTCAGATCGGTCAGTGTCGAATCTAGAATCAGGTAGATATTTCCCTTGCGCAAGGTTTTTGAAACCTGCTTGACCTCCGGGAAACCCAGACCGGTTGATTTACTCAGACGGTCGGCCAGATAAGCACCGATATACAATACATCATATGAATCACTTTGGTGGCATATTACGGACTGCTCTGTCAGGTCAAAAGATCCACCCGTCGCAGTAACCGACACCGGCCGCGGGATAATACTTGTCTTGGTCAGATCTGTCGGTGTTTCCGGAGCTTTCTCGCAGGAGATGAATACTGAAAACAGCAATACCGGGATCACCTGAAATCCGAAACGGGAAATAATGTGTTTTTTCATGGCTGTCAAATATCAACCTGAAAATACACAATCGATACGAAATCCCATCGGCCAAAAACGCTTGTACCCCTGTGCCCGGCAAGTCACTGATAAAAGTCATGCCCTTAATTATCCCTATCTTCCGTTTAAGATCGTAATTTTGCCCGCAAACCGAAATTCTTGACATCATGGGAAATACCGGAAAGAAAGATATCCTGTTCGGGGAGTTTCCGCACATTTCCACCCATGAGTGGGAACAATTGATCCTCAAGGACCTGAAGGGCGCGGATTACGCCAAAAAACTCATTTGGACAAGCCCGGAAGGCATCGCGATCAAGCCCTATTACCGGTCGGAGGATCTGAACCGGTTGAAACATTTGGATTACCTGCCGGGAGAGTTTCCGTATGTCAGGGGCAATGAACCGACCGGAAATCCCTGGCTAATCCGCCAGGATGTAGTGGTCGAGGATTTCTCCCAAGCAAGGGAGGATGCTCTTTTCCGCCTGACTAAAGGAGTGGAATCGATAAATTTCCAGATCAATGATGAGCATACCCGTGAACAGGTGATCACCCTGTTGACCGGATTGCCCCTTGAAACGGCAGAATATAATTTCGAGGGATTTGATCCGGAGATCATCCTGGAAGTGCTGGATGACCTGGTTTTAGCAGGAAAAATGGATGCGGCATCTTTCAGGGGCAGCCTTCAGGTTGATCCGGTAGGTGATTTTAACCTGACCGGCCGGTTTGATCGGGAGGAGGAATTATACGAAAAGTGCGCCGGATGGATCCGGCGGTCGGAAAAATATGCGGGGCTGAAGGTCTTGGCGGTCAATGGAAGGTTCTTCCACAATGCCGGATCCACAATCGTTCAGGAGCTGGGATTTACGCTGGCTCAGGCCAACGAATACCTGGTTGAGATGACCGAACGGGATTTGCGGGCCGATCTGATTGCCGGCAAGATGACTTTCAACCTCTCCGTGGGATCGAACTATTTCTTTGAGATGGCCAAGTTCCGTGCAGCCCGGATGCTCTGGGCCCGGATACTGGAAGAATACGGCATAGAAACAGATGAGTCAGCTAGAATGTCCATCCATGCGGAAACCTCCTTCTGGAACAAGACCGTTTATGATCCGTATGTCAATATCCTTCGCACTGCCACGGAAGCCATGTCGGCGGTGCTGGGCGGCATTCATTCACTGACGGTTCTGCCTTTTGACCTGACCTATGAAGATCCGGTCCCGTTTGCCGAAAGAATAGCCCGCAACCAGCAGGTCCTGCTGAAGGGCGAATCGAACCTTGACAAGGTGGCGGACCCGGCAGCCGGATCCTATTATATCGAGCATCTGACCCAATCCATCGCGGCCGAGTCCTGGAAACTATTCCAGAAGGTTGAGGAAAAGGGCGGCTATATCGAAGCCTTTTATTCCGGCTGGATCCAGGATGCCATCGTGACCGCCGCCCAACTTCGTGACCAGAATTATGCTCAGCGAAGGGAGATACAGGTGGGTACAAACCAGTATCCGGATGCTATGGAAGAGATGCTCGGCAAAGCGGATCCGGAAATCATCGCTTCTTCCTGTGCTGACGTGTCGGAAGCAGACGCACAACCCTTGAACCTCTACCGGGTGGCTGAGCCTTTCGAGCAGCTCAGGATGGAAACGGAGAGGTCAGGCCGGAAGCCGGTCGCCTTTCTGCTGACCATAGGAAACCTGGCCATGCGCAGGGCGCGTGCCGGTTTTTCATTTAATTTTTTCGCCTGCGCCGGTTATCAGGTTCTGGACAATAACGGTTTCGGATCGGTGGAAGAAGGAGTGGAAGCTGCCTGCAAGTCCGGAGCGGACCTGATCATTCTTTGTTCTTCCGATGATGATTATGCTACTTTCGGTCCGCAGTTTGGCAGGCTGGCCAAAGGAAAAGCCATTCCCGTCATAGCCGGGTATCCTAAAGAAATCCTCGAAGAGCTAAAATCGGCCGGTATCACGCAGTTCATCCACATCCGGAGCAATGTTCTCCAAACCTTGCAGTCATTCAACAAGCTGATCTTCCAGAACTGACAGATTATGAAACCCGATTTTACCAGTATATCTTTTGAAACCGCCCGGAAGGCCGGTAAACAGGTGATTCAGAAATCCAGGAACTGGATGACCCCGGAACAGATCCTCGTGAAACCGTTATACAGCTCACAGGACCTGGCCGGGATGGAGCATCTCGAATATGCGGCCGGTTTGCCTCCGTACCTGAGGGGCCCATATGCGACCATGTACGTGATGAAACCCTGGACGATCAGGCAATATGCAGGATTCTCCACGGCCGAGGAATCGAACGCGTTCTACCGAAGGAACCTGGCTGCAGGGCAGATGGGCCTGTCGGTGGCATTCGATTTGGCCACTCACCGGGGTTATGACTCGGACCATGAACGGGTGGTAGGGGACGTTGGCATGGCGGGTGTCGCCATTGACTCGATCCTGGACATGAAGGTTCTCTTCGATGAGATCCCGCTGAACAAAATGTCGGTTTCCATGACCATGAACGGGGCCGTTCTGCCGGTCATGGCCTTCTATATCGTCGCTGCGCTTGAACAGGGTGTGAAGCTTGAGGAGCTGGCAGGGACCATCCAGAATGATATCCTGAAAGAGTTCATGGTCCGCAACACTTATATCTATCCGCCTGGTTTCAGCATGAGGATCATTGCTGATATTTTCAGGTATACATCGGAGAAAATGCCCAAGTTCAATTCGATCTCCATATCAGGCTATCATATGCAGGAAGCCGGCGCCACGGCTGACCTCGAGCTTGCTTATACACTGGCCGACGGGCTGGAATATCTCCGCACCGGTGTCAACGCGGGCCTGGATATCGATGCCTTTGCTCCCAGGCTCTCCTTTTTCTGGGGCATCGGGATGAATCATTTCATGGAGATCGCAAAGATGCGGGCCGCCCGGATGCTGTGGGCCAAGCTGGTCAGGCTGTTCAATCCGAAGAATCCCAAATCCCTGGCCTTGAGAACCCATTGCCAGACTTCGGGCTGGAGCCTTACCGAACAGGATCCTTACAACAACGTGACCCGTACCTGTGTGGAGGCCCTGGCTGCAGCCCTTGGGCATACCCAAAGCCTTCACACCAATGCCCTCGACGAGGCCATTGCCCTACCGACGGATTTCTCGGCCCGGATAGCCCGCAACACGCAAATCTATCTGCAGGAAGAGACCGGTATCTGCCGGTCAGTGGATCCCTGGGCCGGTTCCTATTATGTGGAAACTCTCACCGATGAGCTCGCCCGGAAGGCCTGGGCCCTGATCGAGGAGGTGGAGCAGCTCGGAGGGATGTCAAAGGCCGTGGAAACAGGCATTCCCAAAATGCGCATCGAGGAAGCTGCGGCACGCAAGCAGGCCCGTATTGACAGCGGCCAGGAAATGATCCTGGGAGTCAATAAATTCAGGCTCGACAAGGAAGATCCTATCGATACGCTCGACGTGGACAATACCCAGGTCCGCCTGGCACAGATCAAACGCCTGAAGAAACTTCGCACCGAAAGGAACGAGTCCGAATGCCAGGCCTCCCTCGATGCTATCACCCGCTGCGTGGAAACCGGTGAAGGCAATCTCCTCGAACTGGCCGTGGAAGCTGCAAAAAAACGTGCATCTTTGGGTGAAATTTCGTATGCTTGTGAAAAAATCGTAGGGAGATATAAAGCCGTGATCCGTTCAATATCAGGAGTTTATTCATCAGAATATGAAGGTGCTGATGACCTTGCCAATGCCCGGAAACTGGCTGACGCTTTCGCTGAGATGGAAGGCCGCCGCCCCCGGATCATGGTCGCTAAAATGGGGCAGGATGGCCACGACCGGGGAGCCAAGGTGGTCTCTTCGGGTTACGCCGATATAGGATTCGACGTGGATATAGGACCCCTGTTCCAGACTCCGGCGGAAGCAGCCCGCGATGCTGTTGAGAACGACGTTCACGTACTGGGAATCTCCAGCCTTGCGGCCGGGCATAAAACCCTCGTGCCACAGGTGATGGACGAACTGAAAAAACTCGGAAGGGAAGATATCATGGTCATCGTCGGGGGCGTCATCCCCCCGCAGGATTATCAATTCCTTTACGATCATGGCGTGGTGGGAATATTCGGCCCCGGCACATCAATACCCCAGGCGGCCATGCAGATTCTGGAGATCCTGATCGAAAGCAGGCGCCATGTATAAAAAAGCAAGAAAATGAACTTTGACTTCTGGGGGATCCTGGTTGTCCCGGCCCTTATCTTCCTGGCCCGGATCTGCGATGTGTCCATCGGCACCATCCGGATCATTTTCGTCTCGAAAGGATTCCGCTACCTGGCGCCGCTCCTGGGCTTTTTCGAGGTATTCATCTGGTTGATGGCCATGACCAGGATCATGCAGAACCTCGACCGCTGGTACTATTACCTGGCCTACTGCGCGGGATTTGCCACGGGAAACTATGTCGGGATCATGCTTGAGGAAAAAATTGCCATCGGCTATGCATCCATACGCCTGATCACAAAAAAACCGGCCGATGAACTGATCGCCGCTTTGCAGGCACAGGGCCACGGGCTCACTTTCCACACGGCGGAAGGAAGCACCGGGCAAGTGTATGTTCTCTATACCATTGTCAAACGGTCAGAACTCACCTCGGTTATCTCCATTATCAACAGTTTCAATCCCAGGGCCTTTTATACCGTTGAAGAGGTAAAGGTGGTCAGGGAAGGGATCCACCGGATAACCCACTACCAGAAAAACGTCCTCTTCCGGAGGGGAAGGAAAGGGAAATAGCTCGCTACTCTCGCAAATGACTCGCCAAAGCTCGTGAAAAGGTCGGCTTCGCCTCCCGAATGAGGCCTTCGGCCTGAATTAATTCATTCGAGCGTAGCGAGAATCATTCGTTCCGTGAAACGGAACTTTTCGTCGAACGAAGTGAGACTATTCGCGAGCGATAGCGAGCTTTTCTCGAGCGTCAGCGAGCCTTCCCTGTCACCAATCCTGCCTGTTCCAGTATCCCGATATAGTCAATAATCGCTTGCAATCCGGATTCCCGCCTCTCCTGGGTGTCAAGCATCTGCTTGATCTGCAGGGCATTGTGTTTTCCATTACAAAGCCGCATCAACTCATCGGTATCGGCGATATCCCGGTAGGAAGCCATCATCTGTTCCCGGGTCATCCGGGGCATCAGTTGCCGGTACCCCCCGTAACCGGCCTCCTTGACCTTGGGGGTCTCAATCGGAACAACCGACAGCGCTTTCTTCTCCAGTTCATCCGGTTTAAGGCTGACAGGGGGTACACCCAGGCGCGAGGAGAGCTGTTTCATTTGCTGATCCAGGATGGCCAGTTGGGCTTCAGCCACCTTTTTCAGCTGGACTGATTTTAAGGCTACCGAAGCTGCCAACTCCTGGTTTGCCGGATCGAGTTCCAGAACGGTCTCCAGTGTTTCGATCTCATTCAGGACCGTACCTTCCGTGTAGCCCCGGATTTTCTTGTAAAGGGATGCCAGGTTGTCGGCAGTTGCGCCTGACAGCTCATCGGCCGACCGGGCAAGCTGGTACCCCAGCCGCCGTATGCCGTTTGAAGCGGCCTCTGCGGTGATCTTCTCAGCCATCTGCGCGTTGGCGGCAGCGATGGTATAGGCTGAAGCGGCGCCGATCACGCAGCAGCGTTTCAGCTGGGTCGGATCGAGCTTGTCGGAAAGGTCCTGCGATGTGTGATAGTACAAGTCGGGCCAGGTGATCATCATCACTCCCGGAACCCCGACACCCCAGTCGTTGAACACTTCATGGTCCGACGCGCCGTAATGGTTTTCAATGGCATAGTAGAAGGGCTCGTCCGATCCCGACGGTGCCACGATCCGGTTGATATAACCTTCCCGGCCTGACAAGACCAGGCTCGTCCGGTTAGTTTCCCCGACATACCGGTAATAATTCTCCATGACATCATTGATGTAATGCGGATTTCCGAAAGTGGTCCTCTCCAGGTTAAAGAAGGACTGGCTTTCGCTTAAGAGTATGCCGACCATATCGAGATTGATGTTGCACAGGGTTTTTTTCATGATATCCTTATGGGCATTGACCCAGGGTATCGTCCCTGAGAATTCCGGAACCCAGATGAACCGGATATTCCTGGCCGGCCGGGGCAGGCTGCCATCATTAAACATTGTGTTAAGCATCCGGGCCATCTCCAGCAGGCAGGCTCCTCCACTCATGTCGTCATTCGCACCCTGCTTGACCAGCCCTTCGAAGATATGGGCCGAAAAGATCACCTCACCTGCATCCGGATTTGTACCGGGAATCATGCAGGTGGGAACCTGAAGATCAACATTTTCCATAGCAACCTCAACCTTGGCGTGAACCCGGATCACTTCTCCGCTGAGCAGACGGTCGCGGATAAAGTATCCTTCCCGCGGTGGCATCTGGAAAGCAAAGCCCTTGCTGTCCCTCGCTCCCCTTCCACCGAGGCCGGCATAGGGCATCTGGAGCGGATCCTTGAGCGGATTGGAAGAATAGAAGGAGAGTATGCCGGCTGCGCCGTAACGGGTGACCAGAGGCTGCACCTGACCGGGATAGGCATTGGTGACCACGATCTTTCCCGATACAGCAAGTGTATCGTATTCCCCCTTCCTGCCGTTTCCCACCCAGATCAGCTCGGCTTCCACATCGGCATTCTGGCTTCCGGAGACCAACATTGCCGCCTGGTCCTTGTAATCAGCCAGTTTTTTAAGCCCGGGTGACACCTCCCAGAGTTCGCCGCTGATGCCGTCCCAAGTCGGCTGAGCTTCACCGAAACGTTCGAGTTGAGCGTTGGGGATCGAGTACTCTTTCAGCTTGTCCATGATGTACTTTGTCTCCCACAGAAGGGATGAGTATTCGGCCGGTAGCCGGTTCCGGGTATACCCGGCCATCTCTATGTCGTGAGCGAGTGCGGTTTCGCCGGATGCTTCGCCGATGATCCGGTCCATTATGTTCTTATCCAGAAGTGTCCACTGATAAAACGGTGTGATCTGGGCAGGTGCGCAGTAGCTTGACAGGACAAGCAGGCTGCCGGTCCAAAAAAGGTAGCGGAGAATTTTCATGGTGTTTTCAGATTAGGATCAAAAATCAGGTGAAGTTAGGTCATACCGGCATCACGAAGATATTCTTTTAACTTTTTTTAAGAATTGGATCGGGGTAGGGTATGGGTTCCGTTTTTTTTATTTTTGAAGTTTTAAAGGTCCGCTATGAAACCGTTCCAGCTTTGTTTGATCAGTTCTGTGCTGATTATTGGGGGATGCGTGGAGAAAATCAGCCAGGAAGTCACTGCCAACTGGCCGGACGGAAGTCCCCAGAAAGTCGCCTATTATCAGGTGAAAGGCGAAAATCTCCTGAAGATCAAGGAGATACGATATTACCAGGGAGGAAAGAAGGAAATGGAAGGTGAATTCCGGGGCGACAAGAGGGAAGGCCACTGGATCACCTGGTTTGAAAACGGCCGTAAACAGAGCGAAGGTTTTTTCAGGAACGATGTCCGGGATGGTAAGTCAGTTGTCTGGCGCGACAATGGATTCAAGTTTTATGAAGGCAGTTATTCTTCCGGCAAACTTCATGGGACCTGGATCATGTATGATACCGACGGAAGCAGGCTGAAGGAGGTCTTGTACGAATATGGCAAGAAGATCAGGGAGATAGACTTCAGACAGGGTATTCCTAACGTGCAATAAACTGTTCCAGAGTAATTGGCAGGTCCATCCGGAAGGCGCCCTTTTCCGTTTTCTTGATCGTGCAACACTCGTAAAACATGTCGTGCTGAAACATCAGGACATAATTATTTGCCATGATCTCTTCCATGAATTCCTCTTTTTCTTTCATGGTTCTTACCACATCCAGGTCATAGGCCATGTTGTATTTTATCGGGATATGGCCATGGGTGGGAATCAGGTCTGCTCCGAAAACCAGCGTTTTTTCTCCGTACCGTATGACCGGCACGATCTGGCCCGGCGTATGGCCGTTGACGATGCGCAGCTCCACCCCTTCACAAAAGGTTCCCGGGCGGTGGATGAAATCGAGCAGCCCGAGGTCTTCCATCGGTAACAGGTTCTCAGCGAGATAGGAATCGGCTTCGCGGGGATTGGGATCGACGGCATTTTCCCACTGGCGTTCGGTAGTCCAATAGGTTGCCTCCGGGAAAACGGCAACAGGCTCGCGGTTCCAGTTGTAGGTTATCCCGCCGCCGCAATGATCGAAATGGAGATGGGTCAGGATCACATCAGTTACCTCCTCCGGCCGGATGCCGTGCTTCGCCAGGCCGGATACAAGGCCCTCGCGTTCCTCAACATAATAGAACTGAAGGTGATCTTCGTCCTGCTTGTCACCGATACCGTTGTCGATCACAATGATCCTGCCATCATCCGACTTGATGACCAGGGACCTCAGCATCATCGGGATCAGGTTGTGCTCATCAGCCGGGAAGAACTTCGTCCAGATGGCTTTGGGCACCACACCGAACATCGCTCCGCCATCCGATTTGAAAGAGGCAATATCTATTTTGAACAGTTCCATCAGACAGAGGGTTTCGCCAAATATAACAATAGAAATCAGATATCATAATGGTGTAACAAAAGGTAAGGGTCGCAGTCAAATAAACAGTATCTTTATAAAATAACCAAGTAACAAGTATTATACATTATGGAAC
>CAZJNQ010000029.1:12162-33157 GCA_964547475.1 uncultured Porphyromonadaceae bacterium | reverse complement strand
CATCATGCAACTTTACCTGGTTGAAAGCCACAGGCTTCACCGGATAATCGGCGGTTACTTTGTTTTCTGTACAACCGGCCATTGCAAGGATCGCTGCAGCAGCCAGGGAGGATAGTGAGGTTTGTTTCATGGTGACTGGTGACTCGTGATTCGTGATTCGTGATTCGTGATTCGTGACTCGTGATTCGTGACTCGTGATTCGAAAGTCCCCAGACTGAAGTCTGGGGTTATACATAAACTACTTTTTCCTTTTTCCTTTTTCCTTTTTCCTTCTGCCTTTTGTCTTCTGCCTTCTGCCTTCTATTTCTGCCCATAATACGCTCCCGGCCCATGCTTCCTGCTATAGTGCTTGTCGAGAAGCGAGCTCTGGACAGGATCCTGCTTTCCGAGGACCACCGTCCGGAAAGCCATTTTTGCAATCTCCTCGAGAATAACGGCATGCCTGACTGCATCAGCCACGGTGGCACCCCAGGCAAAGGGTCCATGTTCGGCGACCAGGACGCCGGGAACCTCCATCGTCTTTAACAGGGTGAATGCTTCACGGATGACGTGGCCGGTGGCCTCCTCATAGTTACCTTTGATTTCTGCAGGAGTTAAAAGGCGGGTACACGGAACCGGCCCGTAAAAATGGTCCGCATGAGTGGTCCCCAGGCAGGGAATTTCCCTGCAGGCCTGTGCCCATGAGGTGGCCCAATCCGAGTGTGTGTGGACGATTCCCCCGATTTCCGGAAAAGCCCGGTAAAGAACCAGGTGGGTTGCTGTATCGGAAGATGGGTTAAGGTTTCCGTCGATCACTTTGCCATCCAGGTCCAGGACAACCATGTCTTCAGGTTTCATGTCGGCATAGGCCACACCGCTCGGCTTGATGACCACAAGACCTCGATTCCGGTCAATCCCCGAGGCATTGCCCCAGGTCAGCCTGACCAGCCCCTCTTCCACCAGTGCGAAATTGGCCTGGAGAACCGACTGGCGCAGTCTTACAATAATTGGGTCCATAACACGCTTTATTTATGTACTCAGCGCTAATAATCGCTTCTCCACATCTTCACACCTCCACACGATCACATCCTTATACGTCAACGCTAAAATAAAATCCATTCGCTATCAATTCTTTATATTTCTCCGGATTAAACCGGTAGAGCCAGGCTCCCTTCTTGGAGTTGGTTTTATCCTTTTCCTCGAGCTTGTCCAGCAGATCCATCGAGAGGATCTTCTTGCGGAAATTCCGCTTGTCGAGCTCTTTCTGGTAAATGGCCTCGTATAAGGCCTGCAGCTTGGGAAGGGTAAAGGCTTCGGGCAGGAGTTCGAAGCCTATCGGCTGGATGCGGGCACGGCGCCGCAAACGCCGAAGAGCTTTATCAACCATCTGGCGGTGGTCAAAGACCAGTTCGGGAATATCGCTGATCCGGCACCAGCGCGCATCATAAACACTGACCAGGTCCTTGTCGAAATCCTCGATACGGATCAGGGCATAATAGGCAACGGAAACCACCCTTTCTCCCGGGTCTCTGTCCACGTCCCCGTATGCATACAACTGCTCGAGGTATACGTCATGAAGACCTGTCAGTTGGTGCAATACCCGGTTGGCTGCCTGGTCGAGGCTCTCGTCTCTCCGGGGGAATCCACCCATCAGCGACCACATGCCCCGACCGGGATCCATGTCGCGTTTGATAAGTAACAGCTTGAGGTCCTGGTTGTCAAAACCGAAAATCACGCAATCCACTGCCAGTAACTGGCGGGCTTCACTTGAGTAATAGTGGCGCATTAGCACTAATTTATGTGTTAAAATTACACCTTGGTATGGAAGTTTAATGGGTTCTGCAAAAGATAGTGATTTTTTATAAACGGCCTTCTTTTCCTGCCCGGAGGGACCCATCGTTAAAAAATGTTAATACCGGCAGGGTTTTTCTGAATTTTGTACATTAGTCAGATCACATTTTTATCCCGATGAAAAACAGACTATTCCTAACCTTACTGGTGATTTTCACCGGTTCAACCATTGCAGATGCCCAGGTGGAAAACCGGTCAGTTCTGCAGATCAAGGATATCATGGCGACGGATTTCATAGGCCAATCGCCCGGCCAGTTCCAATGGTCGCCTGATAGCAAGTACCTCTATTTCCAATGGAACCGGGCTAACCGGCCGTCGGATTCGGTCTGGCGTATCGACCCATCCCATCCGGTCCTTACCCGTGTTCACCGGAATGAGCTTCAAAGCATTCGAGAAAGGCCAAAAACAATCAATCCTGACAAAAGCCTCGAACTACTGTCAAAGGACGGGGATTATTACCTGATCAATCTGAAAAAGAAAGACACCCTGCTGATTTACAGTACTTCACAGACCATTTCCACTGTTGTGTTCAGTCCTTCGGGTAAAAAAATCGTTTTAACCATTGAGAACAACCTTTATCTTCTGGATCCGTCAAACGGCCAGTTCCGGCAACTCACCAATTTCCAGCTCCGGAAAGAGGAACAGGCAGGGCGCCCTGAGCCTAAACCGGAAAAACTGAATGCCACCGACCAGTGGCTTATGGAAGATCAGCTCAGGCTATTTCCAAAACTGGCCGGCGGCGGCGGTCGCCGGGGAACGGGGGGCATGTACGGCGGAGGTTTCCGGATGGGTACGAGGCCGGGAATGCCTTCAAGACCTGGCGGTCCGGCTCCTGTCATAACAGACGGTTACACAGTAAGCGACCTGGAACTGAGCCCTGATGAGAAATATGTCGTTTTCACCAAATTCTATTCATCGACCGCTGCTAAAGGGACCATAGTGCCCAGCTATGTGACCCGTTCGGGGTATACCGAAACCCAGAATACCCGGTCAAAAGTGGGTGATGATACCTACCGGAGTGCTCTGGGGATCCTTGATCTGTTGAAGGATTCCATCTACGAGATGAGAACCTCTGAAATTCCGGGAATAACCGACCTGCCCGATTATGTCAAGGATTACCCCGATAAGTTCAAGGACCGCAAACCTGAAGTCCGTGCGGTCAGTGTCAGGGGAACGGATTGGACGCCTGACGGCAAGACTTGTGTGGTCAACGTCTGGTCCTCCGACAATAAAGATTTGTGGATCCTGGTGCTGAATCCGGCCGATGGATCGGTGCGGTTGCTCGACCGGCAGCGTGACGAAGCCTGGATCGGAGGGCCGGGTTCCGGCCGGACAGGTTGGATGCCCGATGGTAAAAGGCTCTGGTACCAATCGGAAATATCCGGTTACAGCCATCTCTGGTGGGTTAACACGGAGACCGGGGAAAAAAGACAGCTCACATCCGGGAAATTTGAAATTTACGATCCGCAGATATCAAAGGATAAGAAATGGTGGTATTTCACCTCCAATGAGGTCCATCCGGGTGAACGCCACTTTTACCGGATGCCTCTCGAAGGAGGCGTCCGCGAGCAGATCACCCGGATGGAGGGAGGCAATGACGCGACTCTCTCGCCCGATGAAAAATGGCTGTCCATCGAGTTTTCATCGGCCAACCACCCGCCGGAATTGTACATCCAGAAAAACCAGCCCGGGATTGAGGCAACCGCCATCACCGATTCCAGAAGCAAGGCTTTCAAGGCCTACCCGTGGCGCACGCCGGAATTCATCACAATCAAGGCTTCCGATGGATCTGATATCTATGCACGGCTCTACCGGCCGGCCCAAAGCGGGTCCAATAAGGCGGCCGTGATCTTCGTCCATGGAGCAGGCTATCTGCAGAATGCCCACAAGTGGTGGTCAACCTATAATCATGAATACATGTTCCACAACATTCTGGTTGATAACGGCTATACGGTCCTGGACCTGGACTACAGGGGAAGCGCGGGATATGGCCGCGACTGGCGTACCGGCATTTACCGCCATATGGGAGGAAAAGACCTGAGCGACCATGTGGACGGGGTTAAATTCCTGGTTTCCCAATGCGGGGTGGATGCGAAAAGAATCGGGATCTACGGAGGCTCCTACGGCGGTTTCATTACCTTGATGGCCATGTTCACTGAACCGGATGTTTTTGCCGCAGGTGCCGGATTGCGCTCGGTCACAGATTGGGCTCACTACAATTCCGGCTATACTGCCTCCATACTGAACACCCCCTCGCAGGACAGCCTGGCTTATATCCGCAGCTCACCCATCAATTACGCCGGGGGTCTTAAAGGACGGTTACTGATGTGTCATGGGGTTCTGGATGATAATGTTCATTTCCAAGACGTTGTCCGCCTCAGCCAGCGGCTCATCGACCTGGGGAAAGAGAACTGGGAACTGGCCATTTATCCTCTGGAGCGGCACAGCTTCACCGATCCGGATGCATGGACGGACGAGTACAAACGGATTTTCAAGCTTTTCCAGGAAACGCTAAACAAATAGGCCTCGCTTCGCTCGCAAAAGACTCGGCTGCGCCTCGTGAATTATTCGCTTATGCTCATGAATGGCTCGCTTCGCTCGCGAATGAGGCCTTCGGCCTGAATTATTTCATCCGAGCATTGCGAGGATCATTCATACGCGGAGCGTATTCTTCACGAGCGAAGCGAGTTATTCGCCGAGCGTCAGCGAGGCTATTAGAGAGCATCAGCGAACTATTCCTGAGGCGAAGCGAACCTTTTTCTATCTTTGCATTTTATTTCCGAAAAACATGATAATCTGCCGTTATCTTACAGGCATTGCGTTAGCCGCCATGCTGGTCCTGCCCGTGCAGGGCCAGGACGAACCCTGGACGCTGAACAAGTGCATTACACATGCGCTTGAGAATAATATCAGGCTTAAGCAACAGTCCCTGGGAGTGGAAGTGGCCCAAAACACACTGATCCAGTCGAAGCTCAGCCTGCTTCCATCCGTGAATTCGGGTCTTTCGCAATCGTTCCGGTTCGGACGGTCGGTCGATCCACTCACCTATGAATTCACAACCGAAAACTCGAAAGGCGCCAGCTTTTATACCAGTGCCGACCTCGACCTTTTCCGGGGTTTTCAGAACTGGAACACGATTGAACGCAATAAACTGGATCTGGAAAAGAACCTGAAGGACCTGGACAAAGCCAGGAATGACCTGTCGTTGAATATAACCCGTATGTACCTTCAGATCCTTTTCAACGAGGAATTGTATGAAATAGCCCTGCAGCAAGCTGATATCACACGGCAGCAAGTCGACCGGACCCGCAAACTGGTGGAAGCCGGATCACTTCCCAAGGGTGACCTGCTGGAGATCCAGGCACAGCTCTCTTCCGAAGACCTGAACGTGGTAAACGCAAAAAACCAGCTGGACCTCTCCTACCTCGACCTGGCACAACTGCTTGATATCAGGGATCCTGAAACATTCCGGATCTCCCGGCCCCTCTTTGAAACCTTCAGGGTTCTCGATAACCTGGAGGGTGTTGATGGCGTCTACCAATCAGCCCTGAATACCCTGCCCCAGATCAGCAGTGCAAAACTGGGACTTAAATCCCTGGAAAAAGACCTTCAGATCGCCCGCGGCCGCTTGAGCCCCACCCTGTCCATGAGCAGTTCTTACGGAACCGGTTATTCCGACAGGCTGAAGGATTTCCTGACGGGCGAAACCATGGCACTCCGCGACCAGCTCGATTTTACCAGCCAGACCAGTCTCGGCTTCAGCATGAATATTCCTCTTTTCAACGGGTGGAGCACGCAAACCGCAATCCGGAATGCCCGTCTGTCAGTGGCCAGTGGCAAATATGACCTGGAGCTTGTCCAGAATCAGCTTCTGAAAGAGATACAGCAGGTGTATGCCGATGCCACCGCCTCACTCAAACAATACCGGGCTACTGAAAAATCGGTGCTTGCACTGGAAGAGTCATTCCGCTATGCCGACCAGAAATACAATGTGGGCATGCTGACCACCCTGGATTACAATGTAGCCAAGAACAACCTGACCAAAGCCCGGTCCGAGTTGTTGCAGGCCAAATACAATTACATTTTCAACACCCGGATCCTGGATTTCTACCGGGGGATACCCATTGATCTTAAATAATACCCGATATGAAGAAAAATAAAATCACGAGATACCTCCTGATCATCGCAGCGGTTCTGATCGTGGCGGCAATTGTTGGCAAAAAGGCCGGCCTGTTCGGAACCGGGCCCCTGACCCGTGTGACGGTGGAGAGGATCCAGAAGAGAACCATTCTGGAAACGATCACGGCCAATGGCCGGATACAACCCGAAACGGAAGTCAAGATCAGCCCGGATGTTTCCGGTGAAATTGTGGAAATGAACATCCAGGAGGGTGATTCCGTGAAAAAAGGCGATCTCCTGGTCAAGATCAAGCAGGATTTTTATATCTCGAGCCGCGACCGGGTGAATGCCTCCTTAAACTCGGCCAAAGCCAACCTCTCCAATGCGAAGGCCAGCCAGGTTCAGACCGAAGCCCAGTTCAAACAGCAGGAGCTCGCCTTTAAAAGGAGCACGCAGTTGCATGACCAGGGTGTTTTGAGCGATGCGGATTTTGAAACGGCCAAAACGCAGTATGACGTTGCCGCCGCCCAGGTTGAAGCGGCCAAACAGGCTGTTTCGGCTGCATCTTTTACCGTCAAGAGCACGGAGGCTTCTCTTAAGGAAGCCGAGGAAAACCTTCGCAAAACAACCATTTATGCCCCGATCGACGGAATCATTTACGGCCTGAAGGTCGAGCAGGGAGAAAGGGTGGTCGGAACCGGACAGATGGCAGGTACCGAAATGCTCCGGATAGCCGACCTGAACCGCATGGAAGTGCAGGTTGAAGTCAATGAGAATGATATCGTGAGGGTTAACCTGGGGGATACGGCTACTATCACCATCGATTCCTATATCGGAAGCATCTTCCGGGGCATTGTCACCGAGATGGCCAATTCAGCGAACACAACCGGGACCTCGCTTGACCAGGTGACCAGCTTTAATGTCAAGATCTTTATCCTTCCTGAATCCTATGCTTCCCTTGTCCAAACCGGGAAAGCTGGCCCATACCCGTTCCGGCCGGGCATGACCGCCACCGTTGAGATCTGCACGGAGACGCGGTACAATGTTCTTTCAATCCCGATCCAGGCTGTAACCACCCGAACGGATACCACCAAGGTCAAAACCGTCAAGGATCCAACCAACCCGGCCCAGGAGGAGACCGAGGAAACTGCATCCGTCCCGAGGGAGGAACTGATGGAAGTGCTCTTTACGGTGGATGGGCAGACCGTCTCCATCCGCAAGGTCGCAACCGGCATCCAGGATAAAAACTATATCGAGATCCTGTCAGGGCCGGAGGAAAACGAACAGGTTATCATAGCGCCTTACAACGCCATCTCCAAGAAGCTTCAGGATGGTGACCAGGTGGAGATCGTCGCCAAGGAAGACCTGTTTAAGGACGTCAAGAAGAAGTAAACACTCTCTTTATGGCCCTGATCCTTCATCTTGAAACGGCATCTCCGGTCTGTTCCGTAGCCCTCAGCCGCGACGGAAAGCTGATCGCACTGAAGGAATCGGCGGAAGACAAGTCCCATGCCACCCGGCTGACCCTCTTTATCAGCGAGATCCTGGCAGCATGCGGAACCTCCATCCCGGAACTGGATGCTGTCTCCCTCAGCATGGGGCCCGGTTCCTTTACCGGTTTGCGCATCGGGACATCAGTGGCCAAGGGGCTCGGTTACGGATCGGGAAAACCCCTTATCGGGATTGCCACCCTCCAGGCCCTGGCTTCGCATTTCACCGGTACACATCCTGTTCCTGATGCCCTCCTGTGCCCGATGCTCGATGCCAGGAGAATGGAGGTCTATGCTGCACTTTACAATCCGGATCTGGAAGAAATATCACCGGCAGAAGCCCTGGTCCTGACCAAGGATTCCTTTGACAGAATTCTTGATCAGCAACCGGTCTGGTTTTTCGGCGACGGCAGCAGCAAGGCGGCCGGCCTCATTACCCATCCAAACGCACGCTTTGCCCCTGACGTACGTTCTTCTGCCGCCGGTCAGACCGTGCTCGCGGAAAAAGCCTGGCTGCGGAAAGATTTCCTGGATACCGCCTACTTCGAACCCCACTATCTCAAGGAGTTCATTGCCAGCATACCCAGGAACAAGGTGCTTTGACAAAGGCAGGAGGGCAGGAGGGCAGAAGGCACAAGGAAAGGAAAAAGGAAAAAGGAAAAAGGAAAAAGGAAATCGATTCACGAGTCACGAGTCACGGCTCACGAGTCACGAGTCACGAGTCACGAGTCACGAATCACGAATCACGAATCACGAGTCACGAATCATACATTAGGTAATCTGATCTTTTCACTTATTTTTGCACCGGAAAATTATCCTGCTGACATATGGCAACCACCGCTGATATCCGTAATGGCATGTGCATCGAGTACAACGACGCATTATTTGCCATCATCTCTTTCCAGCATGTTAAACCGGGCAAGGGCCCGGCTTTTGTCCGCACCAAACTGAAGAACATCACTACCGGCAAGGTGATTGAAGTGACTTTCACGTCCGGCCATAAAATCAATGAGACCCGCGTTGAACGGCGCCCTTATCAGTTCCTGTACAAGGACGATCTGGGTTATCATTTCATGCACAAGGAGACTTATGAGCAGATCAGCATCGAAGAAGAGTTGATCAACAACATAGGATTGCTGAAAGAGGGCGGTGACGTGGAAATGGTTATTCATGCCGATACTGAAACCCCGCTCTATGCCGAACTGGTTCCGACCGTTGTGATGGAGATTGTCTACACTGAACCGGGTGTCCGGGGCGACACCTCCTCCACTTCATCCCTGAAGCAAGCCAGGATTGAAACGGGCGTAATCATCATGGTGCCGCTGTTTTGCAATATCGGGGACAAGATCAGGATCAATACGGTGGATAACACGTACATGGAGAGGGTGAAAGAGTAAGGCAAAAGGAAAAAGGCAAAAGGAAAAAGGAAAAAGAAACGAACTCAAATACTTTTTCCTTTTTCCTTTTGCCTTTTTCCTTTTTCCAGGTCCATTGCCACCAGTATCGCCAGAAATCCCCACACCCCCGCCGAAGCTTTATCGGTATCCAGGAAATTGTTCATGGTCCCGTGAACAAAATAGGTGATCAGACCAATGATCACGGCCAAAGCCACCATTTTCAGTTCCGGATGGGTTTCCGCCTTGTAAACCCGCACGCCGGTTATGAACGCATAAATCACCAGGGCCAGCATCAGGAGTGATCCGATGAGGCCCGATTCGCTGAGGGGGCCGAGAAATTCGGAGTGGGCATTCCCGGCGTCACCGGCATTAGTGCTGATAATGGTTTTCTGCGATGCCTTCTGGAAAGGTGCATACTGGAACATATAGGTACCCGGGCCATAGCCTAAAACCGGCTTCCGGGCAAACATCCTCAGGGCACAGCTCCACCGGTTCAGCCGTTCAAGGTTGGAAGCATCCGTTGTGATGTTGGAAATCGACTGCACATGCTCCGCCAGGTTATCCGATGAATCCTGGTCATTGCCCTCCATCTGCATCAGGATGGACTTGCCGAAAACCAGAAAGCCCACGATCAATGCTCCAAATACCAGCAGGACGGCTTTCCAGGGGATCCGGAACAGGATGATCATCAGGATTAGTAAACCAACTGCCAGGCTGATCCATGCGGCCCGTGCATAGGAAAACAACAGTCCGGCCAGGAGCAACGAAGTGACGATCAGTGCACCCGCCTTCATCCAGGATTTCAGCGGTGAGCGGATGACATATCCGGCCGCAACCGGGAGAAACAATGCCATAATGGCTCCATACAGGGTATGGTCGTTAAAGAAAGGATCGACCGCAGGATTCGATGCTTTCTGATCGAACAGGCCCAGTGAACTGTGTTTCAGGGTGATCACGATGACAATCCCGGCCAGGGAGATCAGCAGAGTCCAGATATATCTCCTGATATTGAGCGGGTTATCCCTGAAATACTGCAGGGCGATAAAATAAAACACTGCCAGGAACCATAACCGCGATGCCAGAAACTTGAAGGAAACCAACGGCATGGTCGAGGTGACTGAAGTGATTAGGATCCAGACCAGTTGAAGCAGGATGATCACGGTAACCGGATGGCGTAGCGCTTCACGGTCGTAACCGCCCTCCAGGGCCAGCCTGAGGATGAAAATGACCAGCATCCCGGCCAGGAGCGGCTCGGTGGGCAGGAACATGTTGATCTCAAGCCCCGGGACAAATTCCTTGAGCGGAACCGACAGGGGAACAAAAAAGAGCATAAACCAGAAAAGCCACTGGAACCGGTAGATGGCGATCAGTAAAACCAGCAACCCGGCCGGGAGGGCAAGCAGAAGCATCTTGTCCTTGGTCATCAGGTAAGAGTGGGCCAGTACAAAGCCCAGGCTGACCAGGTACACCAGGATGACCTGCACCCACTTTTGCCGGAGCAGGCTAAACGGGTTTAGTATTGCTGCGATTCTCGATAACACCGATTACCACCATTGCCATGATCAGGGTGAAAAAAACGGACATAAGCACAATCACCGAACGTTTGGGCCAGGATTTCTTGTCGGCAATGAAAGGTGGCGTAACTACCACGGAATAGGTGATCACCTTGGTCAATTCACGATAAGCGCTATGATACTTGGTCTGGGCTTCGGACAGGTCCTTCATCAGACTCTCGAGGCTCATGATCTGCTGTTTATACTCCGGCGCAAGCTCGGCAATGTTCCAGTAATATTTTTCCATGGCCTCGTTGTTCTTGCCCGTTGAAACAGCCTGGAAATAAGCGGCGGAAATCCCTTCTGACTGCCCGTTGAGCTCCATCACGCCGTACTCGCCTCCCAGGATGGAAAGCCTGCGCCTGACGCTGTCGACCTTGAATTGGTAACGTGCCAGTTCATCCTTCCGGATATTGAATTCCTCCCGTATCTTGACCTTGTGAAGCTCTTCCACCTTCCGGTCATAGAAAACCCTTACCGAATCGACCATGGCACAGGCATACCGCGGATCGGTATCCAGCACCTCGATCCTGACCGCTTCATTTTCGGTTTTACGGAAAGAAACATTATCGGAGTACTTTGCGTACAAAGCCGTTTTGTAAAACTTGTAGACCTTGGGGATCCTGTAGTGCTGGTCAAGTTTAAAGGCCTCGATAAGCTGGTCCCGTATGTCCCCTGAGTTCAGGATTTCGAGCATCTGTTCGGTATAGCTCTCTTCAGAATACTCTCCCAGGTTGACAGGATAGACAATGGCAAAGGAACGGTATTTCGGTTTCAGGAAAGTCGGGGCTGAAAAAACGATAGCAATCACCGCCGCAATGATAGCGATGATCCCCAGGTGGTATTTCCATTTTACCGCCAGGTCCAGCAGATTCTTGTTGTTCAGGTATGAATTCATAGCCAGGTAATTAAATCACTCGGATCAGGTAATATTGCTTCTTCCCTTTTTGTACCAGCAGGAAGCGGCTGCTGATCAAATGGTTATTTCCGATGATCCCGTCGGGATCCGACAATTTTTCCTTGTTCAGGCTGATCCCTCCTCCCTGCAGCATCCGGCGGGCTTCTCCCTTGGAGGGGAAAACCGGGGTATGCACGGCCAGCAAATCGAGAACCGGGATTCCGGCAGCCAGCAAGGAGGATTCCAGATCATACATAGGAACCCCTTCAAAAACCGACAGAAGGGTGCGTTCATCCAGCGCAGCCAGGGTTTCATGCGTTCCGCGGCCAAAGAGGATATTGGAAGCTTCCACCGCCATATCCAGGGCTTCCTGTGAGTGGACAAAGCGGGTAACCTCTTCAGCCAGTTTTCGCTGCAGGATCCGCTCGTGCGGAGCCTCCTGGTGCCTGGCTGTCAGTTCCGCGATCTCTTCTTTCGGTAACAAGGTGAATATCCGGATGTAATTGATCGCATCCTCATCGGATGCATTCAGCCAGAACTGGTAGAAATGATACGGGGAGGTTTTATCCGGATCGAGCCAGACAGTGCCCGCTTCAGTTTTCCCGAATTTACCCCCGTCAGTCCGGGTTATCAGCGGGCTGGTCAGGGCGAAAGCCTCGCCTCCGGTTTTCCTCCGGATGAGCTCGGTTCCCGTGGTAATATTGCCCCACTGGTCCGATCCCCCCATCTGAAGCGTTACACCATATTCCTGGTAAAGATGCAGGAAATCGTAACCCTGGACCAGCTGGTAGCTGAATTCAGTGAATGACATCCCCGAATCGAGCCGTTTTTTTACTGACTCCTTGGCGGTCATATAGCTGACGGTAATATGCTTGCCGATATCCCGGATGAAGGAAAGGAATGAGAAATCCTTCATCCAGTCGTAATTATTCACCATCACCGCGGAATTGGGACAGGAACCGGAAAAGTCGAGAAACCGGACAAGCTGCTGCCTGATGCACTCCTGGTTATGACGGAGTGCCGGTTCATCCAGCAGGTTGCGTTCTTCCGATTTTCCCGAAGGATCACCGATCATGCCGGTGGCACCTCCTACCAGGACGAATGGCTTGTGCCCGCACAGCTGAAAATGTTTTAATATCATGATCCCAACCAGGTTCCCGATATGAAGGGAATCCGATGACGGGTCAAAACCGATATAAGCGGAAGCCATTCCTTTCTTCAGCATCTCCTCGGTGCCGGGCATGATATCATGTATCAATCCGCGCCACCGTAATTCATCAACGAAATTCATCAGAAAAAATTTTCGCAAAGTTAACTATTTGAGTTCTTTCGCCCGGGTTCACAACGTTACTGACGGTTCCTCCGCCTCATCCCCGGCTTTACGCAGCTCCTGCAGTTTCAGGAAGGGGAGCAGCGTAGGAACCAACTCCGAAACCGGCTTGTACAAAGCAGATTTCTCAATGGTTTTCTGAGGTAATATGCGGTTTCTCTCATCAAGGGCATTCAGGACCAGCAGGATCACGCTGGCAAACAACAGGGATTTGGCCAGGCCGGCCACGATGCCGGCCACCTTGTTCAGCCAGTTAAGGGAAATGGATTGGAGCAGGTTATTGACCAGTCCTGCCACGATCTGCATAATAATGGTGATAATCAGGAAGGTAATGATGAAAGCCACCACCGGCATCAGGGAGAACGATAAGCCGATTCCTTCAAGCAGGTCGGCTGTCCACCAGGAGAACTTCACCGCCCCCCAGATACCCAGGATCAAACCGGCCAGAGACGCCACCTCCCCTACAAAACCGTTCTTGTAACCCGATATGATTCCACCGATCAGCACCAGCACAATGACAATATCCAGCCAGTTCATATTCAGTGCTCTGAAAGCGTTTATGCCAAAAATAGGAATATTTTAGTATTTTAGGACATTACAGAATCCCGGTGATGCCCATACTCAATTCCATCATTTCCTGGTTCGTCACCAAGAGGAAATACCAGATCGATTTTTTTAAAAAATACCCCCTCGAGGTCCAGGACGATACATTGAAGCAACTGATCAGGCTTGCCCGTCACACTGTTTTCGGGCGCGAGCATGGGTTCTCCGCCATCGGGTCGCAGGCCGAATTTGCCAGGCAGGTGCCTGTCAGGGACTATGCCGGAATCAAGCCCTACATCGACCTGGCCATGAACGGGGAGCCCGATATTCTCTGGCCGGGTGAGGTCAAATGGTTCGCCAAGTCCTCCGGGACCACCGGCGACAGAAGCAAATTCATCCCGATTACCCGTGATACCCTGGAAGATTGCCATTACCGGGGGGGAAAAGATTCCATCACCCTGTGGCTGGCCAATCATCCGGATTCCAGTATATTCCTCGGTAAGAGCTTGATAGTCGGGGGTAGCCTTCAGGTTTCCGACATGAATTCCGAAGCGTTTTTCGGTGACCTTTCGGCCGTTCTGCTTCAGAACCTCCCGGCCTTTGCACATTGGCTGAGAACACCCGATCTTTCCATTGCCCTGATGGACGAATGGGAGATAAAGCTCGAGAAAATGGCCCGGCACACAAGCTGCGAGAACGTTACGAGCCTGGCGGGCGTACCTTCCTGGATGCTCATCCTGTTGAAAAAGGTTCTGGAAGAGACCGGGAAGGACAATATCGCTGATGTCTGGCCCCATCTGGAAGTCTTCATGCATGGCGGGGTGAATTTCACCCCTTACCGGGAGCAGTTCAAGGCGATCATCCGGTCTGATTCCATGAGCTATGTGGAAACCTACAACGCCTCGGAAGGCTTTTTCGGGATCCAGGACGATCCGGAAACCAACGACCTTCTGATGATGCTGGATTATGGCGTCTACTTTGAATTTATCCCGGTTGATGAGATTGGCAGCGGCAACGGGAAAGCCGTTACCCTCCGTGATGTCGACACGGACACGAATTACGCCCTGGTGATTTCAACCAGCGCCGGACTCTGGCGTTACCTGATCGGTGACACCATCCGGTTTACTTCCCTGAAACCGGTTAAATTCAGGATAACCGGCCGGACCAGGCACTTTATCAATGCTTTCGGAGAAGAGCTGATCATTGATAATGCCGAATATGCGCTGAACAAAGCCTGCCAGGGTACCGGTGCCAGCATCACGGATTATACAGCCGCGCCGGTTTACATGAGTGAAAGAACGGCCGCCCGGCATCAATGGCTGATCGAATTCAGCCAGCCCCCCGATAATCTCGACTTTTTTACGGAGCTCCTGGATAATGCCCTGAAAGCAGTTAATTCTGACTACGAAGCCAAGCGTTATAAGAACATTGCCATTCATGCCCCCGAGGTGATCCAGCTGAGGAAAGGAGCCTTTTACGACTGGCTTAAATACAAAGGCAAGCTGGGCGGGCAGCACAAGGTTCCCCGCCTCTCAAATGACCGGGACATCGTGGCGGAGGTCCTTGAAATTAACGGTAAACCATGAAACTGGCAGCCATTGCCTTGATTTTTTTCCCCCTCTCCTGCCTGCAACTGAACGGGCAAGCCGACAGGGTGATCATGCACAGCTGGCCCGGTGCTTCAGACCTCATCGCGGCAGAGCCAACCGGTAGCCTGTACATCGTCCGGGAGGGCATCCTGACCCGGTTCTCCGAAAATGGCGATTCCCTGTTCACCTGGACCGATCCGGCTTCAGGGGCCATTACCTGGATAGATGTTTCCGATCCCCTCAGGATCCTCGTTTATCAGAAGGACTTCAACCTGCTGAGGTTCCTGAATAACCGCCTGGCACCCCTATCGGACCCCGTCCGGCTGGATCAGCTCGGGATTCCTGAACCTATGGCGCTGGCCACTTCCCGCCAGGGCGGGTTCTGGGTTCTGGACGGAACCACCCTTCGCCTGTGCCGTTATGATCACCAGCTCCACCGGCAAACCGAATCCTCACCGCTGGATATCCAGGAACCGGCCTCCCGAAACGTTATCCGGCTGTTTGAATCATCCGGACGGCTCTGGCTTCACCTGCCCGGGAGCGAGATCCGGCAGTTCGACCTGTTCGGCAATTTAGTCCGGCGGATTCCCCTGAAGGTTCAGTCCATCAGCCCCTTCGGTGATCAGCTCCTGCTGGTCAGGCCTGGCGGGGTTTCCCTGTTTGCCGATCCTTTCCTCCCCGAATCTCCACTCCTTCAATGGCCTGAATCCACACTTCTCGATGCATGCCTTCAGAAAGATTGCTGGCTGGTCCGTACTTCCCGTGAGGTGCTGCTCCTGCGCAGGTAAAAAATTTTTCCCATCCGTTAACTGATTGGTTTTTTTGCGTATTTTGGCTTAACCTAAACACGAATTCTAAAACTATGCATATCGCTGTCGCGGGGAATATCGGATCCGGCAAAACCACCCTGACCCGCATACTTAGCAAGCATTACAATTGGGAGGCCCATTACGAGGATGTGGATGACAATCCCTACCTGAATGATTTTTATGCCGATATGCAGCGCTGGTCCTTTAACCTCCAGGTCTATTTCCTGAATTCCCGCTTTAACCAGATCCTCGAGATCAGGAAAATGAAAAAGACGGTGATCCAGGACCGCACGATTTACGAGGACGCTTATATTTTCGCTCCCAACCTGCATGCCATGGGGCTGATGAGTACACGCGACTTCGAGAACTATTACACCCTCTTTAACCTGATGGCCTCGCTGGTGCAGCCACCTGACCTGATCATCTACCTGCGTGCATCGGTCCCCACTCTCGTCAACCAGATCCAAAAACGGGGCCGCAAGTACGAAAATTCCATCCGCCTCGATTACCTCAAAAGGCTGAATGAACGTTACGAAAGCTGGGTGGAAACTTACCGTGACGGCAAACTCCTGATCGTGGACGCCGATTCCATGGATTTTCTGGGGAACCCCGAAGATATCAGTTCAGTGATGGATAAGATCAACGCCGAACTTCACGGACTTTTTTAGTTTCTGGTCCTATTCTGAACTAGTCTTTTGCAAAAAAAGGCCTGAAGCAAACTTTGTTTCAGGCCTTTTGAATATCCGGCCTGAGCTCTTGCCATACCCCGGAGCTGAGTTTGGGGCCAAGAGTCTCTATTATTCTTGATGCCAGAATATTGCCGTAAACCGCGCAGGTTCGCAGCGGCTCTCCTCTCAGATAGTTGTAAAGAAAGCCTGTGGCAAACAGGTCCCCGGCTCCGGTGGTATCAATGCAATCAGCCTTGAATGCCGGTACTTCGTGTTTTTCATCACCTGATTTGACCCAGGCGCCTTTTTCGCTGTTTTTCACAATGCCCACCAGGCATTCCGAAGCCAGCGAATCCACCGCTTCCTCTGGCCCTTTCCCTGTGTAGGCGTACGCTTCCTCCCTGTTGGCAAAAACCAGGTCCACAAAGCGGGGCAAAACTATTTTAAGGAACCCGAGGTTTTCCTCCACCACGTTGTAACTGGCCAAATCGAGCGAGACAATGCAACCGGCATCCTTTGCCATTTCAAGCGCTTTGTAAATCAGGTCCTGATTCTGGACCAGGTATCCTTCGATATGAAAAAGGGTCCATCCCACGAACAGATCCGCGGTGATGAAATCGGGTCCCAGTTCCAGGGCCGCTCCAAGATAAGTCCCGAAAGTGCGTTCCCCGTCGGGTGTCAGTAAGGCGTTGGCCCGTCCCGTGGGTTTAACGGAACGGTAAAAAAAGGGCCGGATATTTTTGGAGATCAGGTCCTCGATATAGAAATCGCCCCAATGGTCCCTTCCGGCCGATCCGACAAATCCTGTTTGCATGCCCAGTTCAGCCAATCCGTAGATAGCGTTGGCCGCCGAACCACCGACCACCCAGGTCTTTTCAAGATTGGCAGTGGCCTTGTCCAGTTCCGCCAGCCCGGCTTCATCCACATGGTGCATGCTGCCCTTGGGCAATCGCAACTGATCCAGCAATTTCTCATCTTCCAGACGGATGATCACATCAACCAGGGCGTTGCCCATCCCAAGAACTCTCATAGTAACAAATCAGGTATTACGACTTCACTGCGTTAGACGAATGATTCGCTTCGCGAATAAACAGCCTCGCTTTTCTCGGCGAATGAGGCCTTCGGCCTGAAATTATTCATTCGAGCGGTAGCGAGAATCATTCGCGAGGCGCAGCCGAGTTATTCATTCGCAATAGCGAATCTTCTTGTTCCGGCGCCAAATGTACCCAATTTTTTGCCCCCGAAAAACACATCGGCCTTTACCCCGGCGGGAATGGTTACTTCCATTTCTACGCCCTGTCCGGTCTTTTGCCAATGGACGCGGATCTTGCCGTGGATGCAGGTATGCGAAACGTCGGCAAAGGTAAGGTCGCCAACCGGCTGAGGATCAATGACCACGTGATTAAAACCGATGGAACCCGGAGCCTGCCGGATGCCTCCGATGCCGCTGTAGAGCCATTCCATCAGGTGACCAAGCATCATGTGATTATTCGACACTTCGCGAAGTGCAGCCCAGGATTCTGTTAAGGCGGTAGCACCATGCCTGAGTTGATAACCGTATCCGGGAACATCATCGCGGCAATTCATTTTCCAGATCACATCGCTGGCTCCGGCATCCTGCAGTGCACTGACCAGGTAACGGTAACCGACATCCCCCGCGGTCAGCACGTACTTATCCTGCTCAACGGTCCTGACAAGGTTTGCAAAAACAGCCTGCCGATCCTCCTCCGGCACCAGGCCGGTCACCAGGGGCATGGCATAAGCCGTCTGGCTCCCGGTTGATATCACGTAAGTCTCCGGATTATAAAAGGTCCTGATAAAAGCCGCTTTCACGGTATCCGCCCTGGCGGCCAGGCTGGCCGCTTCCTGTTTTTTACCGAGAATGGCAGCCATTTGCGACAGCAGCTTCAGGTCGTAAAACCAGATGGCAGTGGCAGTCAGGGATCTGGGAGTCAACTGAGCTTCTCCCATGGGGCCGGGACCCATGTCGAACCAGTCGCCCAGCCCGTGTGACAGGATATGGTCAACGGCCAACGAATCCAGGTAATCAACATACCGGTTCATCATGTCCCAGGCTTTCTCCATCGGTTTGCGATCCCCGTACCATTCATAGAGGTACCATGGCACAATGACGCATGAGCTTCCCCATTCGGGCGAATCGCGGAAACCACCCTGGAACGGTACATATTCGGGAGCGATATCGGGAACCAGGCCGTTGTCCAGCTGGGATTCAATCATGTCGTCAACGATCTTGGCGTAAAGGTTATGTACTTCATAAACACACCGGATGGAATTCCCGACCAGGTGAGTCTGCTCAAGCCAGCCGAGCTTTTCACGATGCGGGCAATCGGTGGTGACACTGGCGAGGTTGCTCCTTATTGCCCAGTCGATCAGGTTATGGATCCGGTTGAACAGCTTGTTTGAACAATGAAAAGTCCCCACGGCAGGCGAGCTGTTCCGGGTATGATGAAAGATGATGCTCTCCACGACCGGCAGGTGGCCCGGATTGGATTCCCCGGCAGGCACGGCACCGCTCACTCCCGCATACCGCAGGCCATAATAGTTGAATTTCGGCTTCCAGTTCAGCGTTCCCCGCCCATCGGTGGTAATTTCATAGTACATGGGTCCGCCGGAAGCGTCCTGGTTGATCGAGCCATCATCACGGATGAGCTCGCCGGGAGTAATGCGGAAGGTTTGACCGGCACCGCCGGTTACCCTGACCTCGATCAATCCTGAAGCATTCTGCCCGAAATCATACACATAGCTTGAATCAGCCAACCGGGTCGTTTTAACCGGCCTGAAAGACTGCATTTCCATGAGCGGATAATCCGATTCCCATTCCATGATACCTCCCGGACCCCTCACAACCATTGCCGGCTGCCATCCGGAATCATCAAATCCCGTTCCGGTCCAGCCGGGCTGTTCCAGCCTGGCATCATAATCCTCTCCTCCATAAATGCTGGCAAAAACGATGGGCGAAGGAGCTGTCTTCCAGGCTTCGTCCGATACCAATCTTTCAACCGTCCCATCGGCATAGCGGATGACCAGAACCAGACGCATCATCGGCCTACCCCAGGAGGTGACCAGCTTTCTGTAGCGTTCCCTGTTGATGTTAAAGAACCCGTTCCCAACGGTTATTCCGATGGTGTGACCGCCCCGGTTAAGTTTTTCAGTAAGATCATAGCCGTTGTACAGGCAGGTTCTGGCATAATTTGTCCAGCCGGGAGCCAGAAACCTCTCATCCTGCCTCTCACCGTCAACAGTCAGGGTATAGTGCCCCAACCCGGAAATGAAAAGATAAGCTTCCCTGACCTTGCCCCTGACGTCAAACTCTTTCCTGAACCGGGGTATAACGGGACGCCTGACTGCCAGGTGGCTTCCCAGTTGGTCGCCTGATCCGTGCACACCCGGGACCAGTCTGAGTGAATCATCAAGCGACTCATAACCGATCCATTGAGCATCCTTCCACTGATCATCCGGCAATCCGGTGACAAACCTCCCTTCCCGGCTCCAGGCGGATGGCCGGTCTTTCTCATCCCACACCCGCACCTTCCATTCATACCCGGTCGCAGGTAACAGCCCGGGTCCTGCATACTCAATCCAAACCTCCCCTTCCATCTTCACCTTACCTGAACTCCATCCTCCTTCCTCCTTTCTCCTTTCTCCTTCCTCCTTTTCCAGCCTGATCTCATAGGCTGTAGCCTCCGCATCCGGCCTTTGAGCAGTCAGCGTCCACCGGAAGACGGGCCTTCCCTCGATCCCGACAGGAGAATCCTGGTTGTTGCATAACAGTTTATCGACTGACAATGAACTTCCGCAACCGGAAAGCAACAAAAGAGCAGGAAGCAGGCATAACGCTAAGTAGGAGTTGGTTTTCATTGCGATAATTTACGGGCATACGGGTTGAAGGATTTTAGATTTTGGATTTTAGATGTCGGAAAAGAGATTTTAATTCCAGCATCCGAAATCCAGAATCCGGAATCGTCACTCATCACGCATCACACCCCCCCCGGGTTTCCACCCGGGGCTACTAAAGTCATCTCTATTCCCAGGATCGCTGCGAGCTTCTTCAGCTTACCGGCAATATGTCCGGTGCCGATGGCGCAATGGTGTGCCGGCCCGGCTTCGTTCCAGGCTTCCACAAAGGCTTTCGAACCCATTGGAAACTTGTAGCGGCTGTTGGTGTTCCCGATCTCCAGGATCGGACCCTCAACCGATTCGCCTTCGGCTGCCAGCAGGGAATAGCTGCCATCCCTGGCCTGTACGACCGACAGGAGTGTGACCGGTCCGTTTTTTACCTTCATTTCCACAGAAAGGCCGTGTCCGGGTTTTCCATGATAGACACCCAGCGGTTTCAGGATCGGCTTGCCTTGGGCGATCGCGATATGGCCGGGCCCGTCATGGCCCAGCAGGACCACATCTTCCTTGAAATCCATCAGGTAAAACTCCGAAAACGAACCGCCTGCATCAAACAGGTCCATTATTTTCATGGCCATGGCATTCTTGACTTCGCATTCACCGGCGACCGGAACGTGGTTGGCCGTGAGGAGGGAGTTTCCAGCGATCACCGATGTCATGATATCTTCTTCCTCACTTCCCGGGGTGCCTTCATAATAATAGGCCAGGGCTCCAAGGCGGTTTGAGCGGACCAAACGGTCGAGGGCGCAGGCCGTCAGGGCTGCCCGTTCAAGCTCTGGAGCTGAACACTCATCGATCACCTCGAATTTTTCCCTGAACTCCTTCAGCTTGGCCTTTACTTCCTGTTCTGT
>CAZJNQ010000029.1:7292-12062 GCA_964547475.1 uncultured Porphyromonadaceae bacterium | reverse complement strand
TTTGAGATCTCAGGCATTGAGCAGGCCTGGCACCAGGCAAGCCATTCACCCGTCATCTTTCCCCGGTCCTTCATCTCATTAAAGGCCTTGTAGTCGATCGCCCAATCGGGCTGCAGGTTCAGCACGACAACCGGAACCCCGGCCTGCTGGACAACTGGCAGGACGGTTGACGAAAGGGCATAAGTGGAAACATACAGGAAAATGAGCTCCACACCTTCCGAGGCAAATTTTTCCGCTGCCAGGGCGGCCTTATCAGCGTTATCCACCAAACCCGCCGAAATCACCTGTATCCCGGGTTGCCTGATCTTGTTTTCTATATCCGTCCTGTATCCCTCGAGCCGATCGCGCAATCCTTCAAACTGGCCCCAATAGGTATCGAGCCCGATGCTGAACAGGCCGATCTTCACCGGCTCCTGTGCCTGAAGGCTGAAAAGTGGCAGGAGGACCAGGAGAAGGCAGGGGAAGCTTAGGTGTTTCATGTGGTTTTTTTTAGTGACTCGTGATGAGTGATGAGTGACGAGTGATGAGTGACGAGTGATGAGTGACGAGTGATGAGTGACGAGTGACGAGTGATGAGTGATGTAAAGGAATAAAGTTAAGGCTTGAAGCTTAATTCTGATCATTTTTTTCTGCTTTCCGGCTTGGTCCGTGCCCGCATCCATCCCGGAAATGCGTTTCCGAGGATCAGGGCCACGCAGATGATGATCACAAGCGTAAGCAGCAGGTTGATCAGTCCCGGCACAAGTGTTGCCTTAACCTGCACCTGCGGCCAGTAGATATTCAGGATATTCATCAGGGCAGCCGTCAGGGTGGTGATCCCGACGAATGTCATCGGGATCAGCGTGATCCAGGCAAATTTCAGTTTCCCCCGGTTGATCAGGTAGCTGGTTCCTATTGCCAGCGCTACTGTGGCCAGCAACTGGTTGGCCGCACCGAACATGGGCCAGATAGTGGTTATGGTTCCGGTATAGATAAAATAACCCCAGGCCAGGACGATGGCGGCGCTGGTGATCAGGGTGCCAGGCAACCAGTTGGTGCGGCCGAACGGTTTGATAATTTTACCTGCGGCATCCTGCAGGACGTAACGGGCGATCCGTGTGCCGGCGTCGATCGTGGTCAGGATGAACAGGGCTTCGAACATGATGGCAAAATGGTACCAGTAGCTCATCATATGCTTCAAGCCCGGTACCGAGCTGAAGATATAGGCCATGCCGACACCCAGGGATACGGCACCACCCGTCCGGCCGACGATCTGTTCACCCACCTGGGCCGAAAGCTCCCCGATATTGCTTTCGGTGAATCCCATCTCGTGCAGCTGGGGAAGAACTGCCTGTAGTTTTTCGGGAGAAACATTGATCTGAAAATAATCCAGGGGCAACAGGCTGGTGGCAGCCACCAGTGCCAGGATGCTGACAACGCCCTCAACCAGCATGGATCCTACGGCAATGGGTTTGATATGGGATTCCCGCATGATCATCTTGGGGGTTGTGCCCGAACTGACCAGGGCATGGAAACCCGAAACCGCCCCGCAGGCTATTGTAATGAAAAGGTAAGGAAATAACTGGCCAGGTATGATCGGTCCTCCGCCATGGATGAAACGGGAAAAGCCAGGCATCTGGATCTTCGGGCCCACAAAAATGACACCGACGGCCAGCAGGAAAATCACCGCGATTTTCATGATGGAGCTGAGATAATCACGCGGCGTCAGCAGGAGCCAGACAGGCAGGACGGAGGCAAGGAAACCATATCCGCAGAGGATCCAGGTCAGGGTTTTTTTGTCGAAAGTGAACCAGGAAGCGAAGGATGAATCGGGGATCTGCTTACCGATCACCACGGTAGCCGTGAGCATGACCACGCCGAAGAGGGTTGCCTCGGCCGTCTTGCCTGGCCGGATCTTGAACATCCATAGGCCCATGATCATGGCTATCGGGATAGTGGTGGCGATGGTAAAGGTGCCCCAGGAACTCTCGGCCAAGGCATTGACCACCACGCTGCCCAGGCCTGCAAGTGCGACGACCAGGATCACCAGGATCGCCAGGGAAGCGGTGCCTCCGGCGAGCTTGTTGATTTCGGCCCTGGCGATCTCGGCCAGCGATCTCCCGTCATGTTCCACCGAAGCAGTCAGGATGATGAGGTCGTGCACGGCACCCGCCATCACAGCCCCGACCAATATCCAGATAAATCCCGGTAGAAAGCCGAACTGGGCGGCCAGGACGGGTCCGACCAGTGGGCCGGCGCCTGCGATAGCGGCAAAATGATGTCCGAAAAGCACCCATTTGCTCATCGGATAATAATTCTGACCGTCATACAACCGGCCCGAAGGAGCCAGGCGGGCATCATTGGCCACGGCCACTTTGGCCGCAATGAACCCGAAATAGAACCGGTATGCCAGCGCAAACAGGGCTATCGCCCCGACAACATAGGGGACCGCATTCATCGATCAGTCCTTGATCCGTGTTTTCCGGCTGATTCTTGTCCAGATGTAATACACCGGTACGCCGATGGTCACTATGATCAGCCCCGGCCAGGTATAACCGGGCTTGTAGATCAGGAGAATGACCATAATGAACAGGGCGCACAAGATGCACAGTCCCGGGATCACCGGGTACCCGAAGGCCCTGAATCGACGCTCTGCATCCGGTCGTTTGTGGCGAAACACGAACACACTCAGGATTGTGAGGGCATAAAAGATCAGTACCGCAAAAATCACATAATCCAGTAACTGAGAATAGGATCCCGACAGGCACAGGAGGCATGCCCAGACGCATTGGAAGACCAGGCCGTTGCCCGGTACTCCCTGCCGGTTCAGGACACCGGCCTTTTTGAAGAACAGTTTCGTTTCTGCCATGGCATAGTAAACACGGGCGCCCGACAGGATCAGACCGTTGTTGCAGCCAAAGGTGGATATCACGATCAGGGCAGCCATAATTATTGCTGCATAATCACCGAATATGCCCGTGATCGCGGCAGTGGCCAGCCGGTCGTTGGCGGCAAAGGCCATGCCCTGCTCCACAACCCCGGCTCCGTCCGGAATCCCCCGCAATGGCAGAACCTTGATATACACAACATTGGCAAAGAAAAAAAGAAGTGTGGCAACCACGGTGCCCCAGAAGAGGCTGAGGGGTACGGTCCTTCTGGGATTGACCACTTCACCGGATGCAAAAGTGATGTTATTCCAGGCATCGCAAGCAAAAAGCGAACCGACCATTGACATCGCGACGGCCGCGGCGATGGAAAAACCTGCCAGGGGGATCACTTCTCCGGTTGCCTTGTCCAGCCGGGCCGCCTGCCAGAAATACTCCGAATTGGCATGCCATCCGTCAGAGTTGGCAATAAAAAACCCGATGAATATGAGGCCGAGGAGGATCAGCACCTTGGTCAAGGTGAAGCCGTTCTGGACATATTTGCCCGTCCTGATCCCGCGAGTGTTGATCCAGGTCAGCAAAATGATGCTTGAAACCGCCACCAGATGGACCGTTGTGATCTTCAAACCCAACAGGTTCAGGAGGACATGGCTTTCTCCCACCCAGGGAATGAGCACCCCCATGAACTTGGCAAAAGCCATGGCAACAGCAGCAATGGTGCCTGTCTGGATCACCATGAACAGGGTCCAGCCATAAAGAAAACCCGTAAGGGGATTATAGGCTTCGCGGAGAAAGATGTACTGTCCGCCAGCCTTGGGCATCATGGAAGCCAGCTCTCCGTAGGTAAGCGCCGCGAACACCGTCATCAATGCGGTTACCAGCCATGCTATAAGAAGCCAGCCGGGAGCACCCAGCGTGCGCGACATATCAGCACTGACAATGAAAACTCCCGAGCCGATCATCGTACCCACGACGATTGCAGAGGAATCAACCAGATTGAGGCTTTTCTTGAAAGCCGTTCCGGAGCTCTTTTCCATACCGGGGAAGATTGTTTTTAGCAGTTTTAGGATTGACTGCTAAAAATAGCATTTCTCCGGTTTGTTGGTAATGCCCGACAGGTGGTTCTACAAACAAAAACGCAATCCGGCTGTAAAACCGGGGTACATGGAAACAACGGTATTCCCGACCTGCCAGCCCTCATGGTTTCCAAGAGTCGAAACCAGCACATTCCAGCTTGCACCGGCATAAAGGCCGATCCTGCCCGTCAGGTTATAGTTTGCCGAAACATTGAGCCGGTTCAGGATATTCAGACGGCTGGTGAACCAGGCGTCTTCGTTGATATGGTAAGAAACTCCTTCCAGGCTTAGATCCAGGCGCCTGGCAACAGGGACCAGCGTCCCGATCCCATAGCCCCAGCCCCACTTCATGCTGTCATCCTTCATCGCCGCTCCGACAGAGAGTATGTTATAGAACCGGGTGGTGCCCGTTTTAAAACTGATCTCCCCGTAAAGGGTTTCGTTCCCTCCGATCTGGATCACTTTATATCCGTTCCGGACAAAACTTAACAGCCCGATCGGAATGCCTTTTTCAACCGTGTCAGCCACATTGACCACACCGACCTGCAGCCCGCGGAGTTTCCTGGCGTAATTGAAAAATCCTGCTGCCTGCACCCCTGTTTGATTGCCGGTTGTCACGTTGGCAAACCCGGCAGCCTGCACACCCCGGGTGTCGCCAACGGTAATGTTGACAAAGCCCGCACCCTGAACTCCCGATACATCCCCGGTACTGACATTGACGAATCCGCTTGCCTGACCGTATGAGGCCCCACGGGCATAATTCGCAAAACCCGATCCCTGGAACCCGTCCACAACACCCAGTGCCACATTGGCAAAGCCGGATATTTGCA
>CAZJNQ010000029.1:0-7192 GCA_964547475.1 uncultured Porphyromonadaceae bacterium | reverse complement strand
TTCGTGCCAAGCGGAGTGACGAAACTCAGGTGGAAAGGGCTCACGCGGGTTGAATCCTGCGCCTCCAAAACACTCCCCGAAACAATGATGAGCACGGTGAGCATTCTTGCTATAGAAAAAACTTTTGGAGTCATTGTAAGGATGTATTGTTAAAAACCATGAATAACTTCTCCGCTGCCGGATATATGCACATCAACCTCAGGATTCCCGGAATAGTTGACATCACCGCTGCCGGAGATGACCACACGCAGGAATTCTTCAACGGTAAGCCATGCATTGCCTGATCCGGATATCCTGACATCGGCATTCTTGCTGACCAGGTCGTTTCCATTCATGCTGCCTGAACCGGAGATCACAAGCCCAAACTTGCCCGTCAGGCCGCTCAGCCTCAGGTCTCCCGATCCCGAAACAGCAGCATCCAGGGAATTCGATTCTGTGTCAAGATCAATGCTTCCGGAACCCGAAATGGCCAGATTCAACTGATCGAGGCCGGTAAAAGAGGTCAAACCGACAATATCGCCAGAACCGCTGACTCCGGCCTTCGTGAGGGTCGGGATAGTAATATAGATCTTCACGGGCTTGGAATATCCCACCCATTGATAATAGCGGATTGTCCAGATCCCGTCATAAACACGATCCAGGTCAATATTGTCAATGATGTTCTGCTGAGCCTTGATGACCACTTCCTGCTGGTCTCCCTGGGTCAGATAAATATCAGCGGCAATGCCCGAAACAAATCCGTTAAAATCGTCAAGAATGACCGTTTCCTCCACAATCTCCCCCTGCCCGTTGATCCCGATCAGGTAATCATGGCAGCAAGAGACAAGAATCATCGGAAGGACCGCACACAGGGCGATCGTCCATTTCCATTTTTTAGTTTTCATGATTTTCTTCATTTGATTTGAGTTTTTTACATCGAGTCATTTCACAAGGATGACAGGCATCCCGGTAAATACCCCTATCGGAATGAAAAAAAAGGATGGGAAAAAAGAAAACTATAACCTGATGCCCGCTGTTGCCCCTATCCAGATGAATACAGGAAGGGGACCAAGGGACTGGGTTGACACAGGTATTGAGAACATCACCGGAATGGCCGACAGGTCGGAAATTTCAGCATCCAAAGATGCAAAAGCATTCAGGGTGGGTCCGATGACCAGTTTCAGGTATTTTGCCAGCTCGATATCCAGGGTGGGTGAAAACCGCAACATCGAACCTTTGGGTTTAATCAACAACTCCGTATCCGAGACGTAGTTTGCGGTCAGATCCATGCTAAGGGTCAGCCTTTTAGCCATCCGGAATTGAGTACCCAACCCATATCCAACGGATAACCAATCAAATTGATAACCGGCCGACAGGATGTTGTACAAGTGCCGGGTACCGGTCTTGAAGCTCAAGTTGAGAGGAAACAGCTCATTGGCCGTAAGCTCAACGGTGTGATATCCCTTGATGACAAAACTGAGAAGCCCTACCGGAACTCCGGCACTGACCGTATCGGCCACATTGAAAACGGATAGCTGAAGGCCGCGCAATTCGCTGGCATAATTTATAAAACCAGATACCTGGGCTCCCTTGCAGGTTCCCGATGCAATATTCGCAAATCCGGCAGCCTGAAGTCCGCCCAGGTTCTTACAGTAATTGGCGAATCCGCTGAGCTGTGCCACGCTCACGTCCCTGATCGCCGTATTGGCAAAACCGGATGCCTGGATCCCGTCCATGTCATGACTGGAGAAATTGCTGAATCCGGATATCTGGGCTCCGTAGATGGGACCCCGCAGGACATTGCTGAAACCTGCGAGCTGAACTCCCCTGATCGTGTCTGTGACAACATTGCTGAACCCGGTCGCCTGGAGGCCGGTGAAAGAGCCGGCATCCACATTGAAAAACCCCGAAAACTGCGCACCCTTGCTGTCCCTGCCGACAATATTTCCGAAACCGGCCACCTGGACCCCGTGCATTTCATTCCGGAGCACATTAAGAAAACCGCCCAGTTCCAAGCCCCGCAAACCTCCGGCATAACCGGCAAATATATTAAGTGAAAACCGGTTGGTGATCAAGCCCGAAACAAAACGGTTGCTTCCGACAAAGGGAAGGAACGACAACTGGACCCACCTTTGCTCGATGACCTGGATGTTATCAGCCGTGACCCGGGTCTTTGAAGGCACCAGCGCCATCACTATCCTTCGCTCGTTAATGCTGGCCCGGGGTGGCGGGGATAGATGAATTTCAGACATTTCCCTGTCAACGGGCTGAAGGGAGACGGAAAGAGAAGTTTGTTCTTTTGGTTTTACAATGATCAGCGTATCGACATACCCTGTCTTGCTGTAGCTCAAAACCTGTTTTTCCCGTTCACCGGGAACGGTGAGCGAATAGTATCCCTCGGAATTGGTCGCCGAAACCAACATACCCTCGACCTCATAGATGCTTGCCGATGAAATGATCTCACCGGTTTGCGCATCATATATATAACCGGTTATGGTGTACTCCCTTTTTTCCTCGCCACGTGCGACTCGCCGGTCCGGGCCGGCATTCAAAAGAATGACATGGTTTCCGAGGACCTTATATCGGATACCGGGGCCAACCAGATCCTTAAGAACCTGGCTGACCGGCTGACCGGATGCGTGGATCGAAACCAGGCTGTCCCCCGGAAGGATCTCGGAATTATAAGCAAACTGGAAGCCGCCCGATTCCCCTATTTTAGGAAGGGCATTTTTTAACCTGACCTGATCCAGATCGATCGTGATTCTTTTCTCCAGATGATTTATCTGGGCAACCAGCCGGGGTCCAAAACCGGTCAGGATAATGATGGCCATTATCTGGCAGATTCTACTCGCTTTCATGACCGCATCCTTTTCCGTTAAAGATGAATTTCTCTTTGTCCCTGCTCAGTTTCAGGTCGAATGAGGCAGCCACGACCTCCAGAATCTGGTCGATGGACTCATCGGTGAATGTGGCAGAGAGCAGGCAGTTTAAGACCGCCTGATCTTTGACCTCAATAATGGCGCTGTAGTGTTTCTTCAGCAGGTCGAACACCAGTGAAAGCCTGGTTTCCAGGAATATCAGCTTTTTATTGGCCCAGAACAATTCATCAGGTATGATATCACCGGCTCTTCTGATCTCCCTCGTGCCCCACCTGATCACACCCCGTTCTCCGGATTTGAGCACGATTTTCAGGGATTGTCCGGTCAGGCTATCCACTTCAGACAGTTCAACCAGCCCTCTCTCGACATAGACTTCAAGATCGGAATCAGGATAAGCCTTCACATGGAATAAGGTCCCCAAAACCCTGATCTGCCCCAATCCGGCCTTAATAATAAAGGGTTTCCCGGTATCGGGATTAACTTCAAAGAAAGCTTCTCCTGTAAGTTCAACCGTCCGGTTTGTCAGTGCGAATTTCCTGGAAATATCAAGCCTGGTATTCGAGTTCAGGACAACAGTGGATCCGTCCGGAAGGGTATCCTGCAGCACTTCGGCCGAGCTTGCCAGGATTACGGGGCCTGAATCCTGCCTGTTTTGGAGAAAACGAATGAACACCACGGACAATACCCCCAGTATCAATACTGCTGCTGCCACCGTTATCAAGCGGAATGCGCGGGTTTGAAGGCTGATCTTCCTTCCGCGGTCACCGGCAGTTCCCATTTCTTCTTGCTCAATTCTTGCAACCATTTTAAGCCAGGCTTCCCCCGCATCAAATTGCACCGTAGCCGGATCGATCCGTCCCGTGGAAGTCCAGGCTTTTTCCAGACCGTCAAAATAGGCCCGGTTCTCCGCGGATGAATTCAGCCAGGATTCCACCTTTTGACGGCCTTCCTGTGAAATCTCGCCCAGGAGATAAAGCACAAGCAGTTTCTGATCGATATTGACCTGATCTTTTTTCATTTCACGTCCATTGATATGACAGTCTTAAACTGCCATTCACTAACCACCCCTGGATATTTCCTATTCATCCCTGAATAATCCCTTAAAAATGACAAGTATCAACGGCAGATACTGCACCAGCCTTTCCCTCAGGAACCGAAGAGCCTGGTACATTTGATTCTCCACGGTTTTTACCGAAATATTCAGATGTTCGGCAATTTCACGGTACTTCAGCCCATCGAACCGGCTCAGGATGAATATCTTTCGACGTTCTGCCGGCAGCTGGCCGATCGTTTCCCTTATTCTTTGCTCGAGTTCAGAGACCATCATTTCGTCGATGGGCTCTTGTTCCCTCCTCCTGATCTCTTCCTCGTTGGCCTGCTTATAAGTTTCCCTGACTGAAACGTTCCCGATCACGTTCATGCAGCCGTTGCGTACAGCCCTGAAGAGATAGGATCGGATGTTTGTTGTGACGGTCAGTTCACCGCGGTTTTTCCAAAGCTTGAAAAAGACATCCTGCACCACATCTTCGGATGCGTCCGGATCATTCAGGAAAAGGTTGGCATAGGCGCATAACCGGCTGTAATACAACCTGAACAGCTTTTCAAAACCGGCTATATCGGATATTGCTGGGGTTTGACCCCCTATTGTCACATCAGGCTCCAAGGAATCGGCTTAAGTTGATCAGGAAACCAAAGGTAATGAAAAGACAAGGCACAAGGCAAAAGGCACAAGGCACAAGGAAAGGAAAAAGGAAAAAGGAAAAAGGAAAAAGTAATTTATGACTAACCCCAGACTTCAGTCTGGGGGCTTTCAAGTCACGAATCACGAGTCACGAATCACGAGTCACGAATCACGATTCACGAGTCACTTATACTTCCCATACTCCTCGACGGTGTCAAACATCGCCAGCACATTCTCCAGCGGGGTTTCGGGGAGGATAAAATCGTGTGAGGCGCCGGCAATGAATCCACCTCCGGGTTTCATGATCTCAAGTGTTTTGCGGGTTTCCTGCCTGACGAATTCGGGTGTTCCCTGGATCAGGGCAAATTGCGAATCGATACATCCGTTGAACAGCAGTTTGTCACCGAAATCCCTTTTAAGGCCACGAAGATCCATTCCGTAACAGGAGGGCTGGATGGCATGTACCCCGTCAATCCCGGTTTCAATGATCTTCGGCATGAGCTCCCGGAATCCGCCGCAGCAGTGCAACAACACTTTGCAGCCGTATGCATGGCCCAGGTCGGCCATCTTCCTGAACCGGTTGAACAGGTATTCGCCGAACAGGTCGGTCCCGATCAGCGATCCTTTGTTGCTGCCCAGGTCGTTCCCGATAAAGAAAATGTCGATCAGGTCACCCACCTCCGCGAAAATGCGCTCATTGACGGCGTAATAATAGTTGAATACCCGATCGTAAACGGCATGGGCCCATTCCGGCTCGGTGTACATCCGGATAAAAAGGTTTTCCATTCCCACCAGGTCGGCCACATCGTGCCAGAAAGGGGACCAGTCACCACCCAGGATGGCATAGTTACCGAACCATTCTGGAGACGGGAGACCGGAGACCAGAGACGGGAGACCGGAGACGGGAGGTTTGAGGCGGGAGAGGTCAACACGGTTCGGATCAGGCCAGGGGAATTCACCGATCTCCTCAATGGTGGCATCGGCCAGAGGATGGCTGAGTGCCATGCCGTAGCCAACTCCCGCCCGTTCGATCCCGAACGGTGCCTCTTCCTTCCCGCTGGTTCCGATATAGGGGGCGGTGATCCTGCGGAAATCATCGCCAAACCGGATCCTGAGGCCTTCATCATCCAGGCTGAGAACCTTTTTTGCATGGTCCCAGAATTGCGGCGACGAACCGCACCAGCGGGGTACTTTATCGGGCTCCCGGTGATCAAAGGTCGTCAATACCCTTTCCCTGGAATTCATGTCATACCGGATTGAAGCCGAAAGGTATTCAATTTAGGCCGGATGTGTATCTTTGGACAATTCTATCAGGCCATGAAAAAAACCATTTTTCTCTTCAGCTTGTTCCTCTCTTCAGTTGTTCTTCCTCTCTCCGCACAGCACAGATTCGGTGTAAAAGCTATCGCGATATTACGCCTGGAGGGAGGGATCGGGTATACTTTTTTTACGGGTCCCGATGCTGCCGGATTTGCCACGACGGTCAAAGGGTTTGGATCCGGGCTTGGGGAAGAGCTGAACCTGCGCCAATCCATCGAGCCGCTCCTGGTCGGGACAGACAAAATCAACCTGTCCATCGGGATCGGCAACAGCATCAACAAATACCGGTTCGCTGACAACCTGGTTCCTTCACTCTCGGATGCGGGCATCGTTTCTTTTTCTCCTGATCCGGATACCAGCCATTTTTATCAGAATACTTTCTTCGGATATACCAAAACGAAACTCGTGACTTCGACCCTGTATATGCCTTTTAATCTGAATATTATCCCCCATGAAGAGTGGCAGTTCACCCTGGGTGGTTTTATCGACTGGCTCTTCTTCGCCAAATACAAAATGAAATACCTGTTTCACGGCCTGCAGGTAAAGGAGCTGGTCAAGCCCGGAGAAATGCTGACTTTGCCCTTTAACCGTTACCGTTTCGGGATCCATGCCGGGATCTATTATAAGAAACTGGGACTTGGGATGGCCGGAACCTGGTATATCACTCCAACCTTCAAAGCCGGTCTGGGACCGCAGGTGCACGAATGCAGGGTGACGGTGCAGTATGATATTCTCGACCTGACGAATCTTAAATAAAGGAAAAAGGAAAAAGGAAAAAGGAAAAAGTATTTACGAATCACGAATCACGATTCACGAATCACGAGTCACCAGTCACGAATCACGAATCACGAGTCACCAGTCACCAGTCACCAGTCACTAATATCTTCCAGCACTGCATCAGTCCCCGCGGTACGTGGTAACAGCCATTCCAGTTGCTTAACCGGGTAATCCTTTATGTCCACGAAATAGTAAATCCCCTCGTATTCCGGATCCCAGCCGAAATCAAGAGTCCGGAGGGTTATTTCGACAGCCTTGTCGATCAGTTTCCGGTCGCCGTTCCGGACGGCCAAATCCATGATCCCGGTCGGGTGAATGTGTCAGCCCGACCGGCATCACCCGTTCAAACAGCTCGTTTCGATAGAGCTCAGCATACTGGTTCCTGTCGAACCTTGACATAAAGATGTTGTTAACGTTCAAATATGGGCAAATCGTGTCAGGCCGAAGCTTCCGGGCCGATTTTGGAATTTCGTTTAAAAGCCTTACATTTGCATCCTCGTAAATGCTTCATTAGCTCAGTCGGTTAGAGTCCCGATCTATCGGGATTAATCAGAGG
>CAZJNQ010000028.1:30854-33683 GCA_964547475.1 uncultured Porphyromonadaceae bacterium | reverse complement strand
TGAATGCCCTGTCACCCTACCTCCGGGAATACGAGATCCGGATACCTGATCCGACTAAGAGCCCGGTTCTGTTTGCTATGGTTATCCCCGACACAGAGACCTCAACAGGCCCGGACGACGAATATTTGTCGCTGTCCCAGGTAGTCCTGAAACTTTTCCGTGAAAAAATACTGGGAGAGGATCCGGAGCGTGTGAGAGAAACACGGTTTTCAATTTGGGAAGTCGCCGGTGCCGGAATCGATCGGATAAACACACTGACCGGTTCCGAAATGAAGCTGGCAAGAGAATATGATAACAACGGCCAGGTGATGGCCATATCGTTCAACTCCCGGCTGTTTGATGTAGCAACACCGGTCAGGATGCCAGAGAACAAGCAGGATTGACCCCTCCTGTAACTTTTCGGTAGGCCTTGCCGTCCTACGATCAAATGTAAATTCAACTTGAAATGAAAAAAATAATCTTGCTGGCCCTCGCGGCCATGATTGGATTCGGGCTGAACGCATTGGCCCAGGAAGAACCGGATACTTCGAAGATCAGGATCGGAAATAAAAAGTATACCGTCATTGTGGATGATGACAAGGAGATCAGGATACTGACCGATGAAGATTCCGATGTGATCATTCAGGATCACAAAAAATTTCACCGTAATAGACCGGGGCACCGGATGGATGGCACCTGGGACGGCCTCGAGGTGGGCCTTGTCAACCTTTCCAACGCGGATTACAAACTTGAGCTTCCCGATAATGCCGGGTTCCTGGATTACCGTATGAACCAGAGCTGGGGATTCAATCTCAATTTTGCCGAGAAATCACTGGGCATCATCGGCAACTATGTTGGGCTGGTTACGGGTCTGGGATATGAATACCAGCAGTATATGCTGACCAACGATATCAACCTGGTCAAGACCGAAGACGGGATCACCGGAGAAGCACTGGACATCGATCTGACGAAAAACCGGTTCAGTATGAGTTACCTGACGCTTCCGCTGATGATGGAATTCCAGATACCGGTATCCGGTGAAAATCACCGGATCAAGCTGTCGGCCGGTGTGGTCGGCGGTTTAAGGCTGGGATCCCGCCAGGTTCAGAAATATGAAGCCAGCGGCGGCAAGGAAAAGATCAAGACGAAGGATGATTTCTATCTGCGTGATTTCCGCTATGGTTTCACCGCCCGTGCCGGTTATGGCGATTTTACCCTTTTTGCCACTTATTATCCTCAGACCCTGTTTGTGAACGGAAAAGGTCCGGAAGTTTTCCCGGTGACCTTTGGAGTTCACCTCGGGGCCTGATCCAAATAAACCAGGTCATTAACCCGGAAGTCACAGCTTCCGGGTTTTTTGTTATTTTAGGCCCATGGCACCCCCATATCAGCCCTGAACATTTTCGTCAATCCTAAAGAAAAGCATACTCATGAAACTTCTGCTGATCAGCAATTCAACCAATGCCGGGGACACCCGCGAGCAGCGGATAGAGGAATTCATCGAAATCAACCCGGATCTGTATGTTGTCGGCCTGAGGGAGGGCACCATGCTTAGGATCTATAATAAACACGTTGAATTGATTGGTCCGCGGCCTGCCAGGGTCTTCCGCAAGGGATTTGCCCCGATCGAGGTTAAGGCCGGGGGGAAGCTTGGGTTTCTGATGGAGTAAACAGCTCGCTAACGCTCGCGAAAAATTCGCTGACACTCATGAAAAATTCGCTGCGCGAATGAATAATCCTCGCTATGCTCGGATGAATGAATGCTTCGCATTGAATTAATTCAGGCCGAAGGCCTCATTCGCGACCGAAGGGAGCCATTCACGAGCGTTAGCGAGTTATTCGCCGACCGTAGGGAGGCTATTTGCGAGGCGAAGCCGAACTATTCTTTACTTTTGCGATATGGAAATGGCTGGTTTTTCCGGCACCGTGGTAAAGTCCACGGGATCTGCGCATTGGGTCAGGCGGCCGGAAGGAAACACAATCATGTGCAGGCTGAAGGGCACTTTCCGGATGAAAGGCATCCGGACAACCAACCCCGTGGCGGTGGGAGACCATGTGGAGGGAGAGCTCCAGGATGATGGCACCGGCCTCATAACCAGGATTCAACCCAGGAAAAATTATATCATTCGCAAAGCCATCAACCTGTCGCGGGAATCCCACATACTGGCTGCCAACCTTGATCAGGCCATCCTGATGGTCACGCTGAAAGCACCGGTAACCTTGTCGATGTTTGTCGACCGGTTCCTGGTCACCGCGGAAGCCTACAGCATCCCGGTCAGGCTGGTCTTCAACAAAATAGACCTCTATTCGGAGGATCAAATGATGATCATGGCCGAGTGGGTGGAAGCCTATAACCTGGCGGATTATGCCTGTTTGCCCCTGTCCCTGGCCACTGGCCGTGGCATGGAAGCTGTAAGGGACCTGCTGCACGGAAAAGTGACCCTGCTTGCGGGCAATTCAGGAGTCGGGAAGACCACCCTGATCAATCGCCTGAATCCGGGACTGAAACTTAAAACTGCGGATATATCGGATTATCATCAATCGGGGAAGCATACCACTACCTTCCCAGAGATGATCGAGGTGCTTCCAGGGGGCTTCCTGATCGACACCCCCGGCATCAGGGGTTTTGGGGTGATCGAGATAGGGAAGGAAGAGTTGTATCATTATTTTCGCGAGCTGTTCAAATGGTCGAAAGGATGCCAGTTCCACAATTGCTCGCATACTCACGAACCGGAATGTGCGGTGCGGAAGGCGGTCGAAGAGGGACTCATCGGGGAGATGCGGTACCGGAACTACCTGGCGATGATGGAATCAGGAGAGGAGAAATACAGATAGAAGGAGGAAGGAGGA
>CAZJNQ010000028.1:0-30754 GCA_964547475.1 uncultured Porphyromonadaceae bacterium | reverse complement strand
GCGACCGGAGGATGAGAAAGTAACACGTATCACGAAATAATGAAACCAATCTACCTCGACTACAATGCCACCACGCCTGTGGATCCGGAAGTGGCGCGGGTGATGGAGCCCTTTATGAAAGAGCTCTTCGGAAATCCAAGCAGCATTCACCGTTATGGTACGGAAGCCCGGTTGGCGGTCGAGAATGCGAGGAAGCAGGTTGCCGCACTGATCAGGGCCCAAACCCAGGAAATCATTTTCACAAGTGGCGGCACCGAATCCAATAACCTGGCCATCCAGGGCGCTGCGCTGGCCCGCCGTCACCTGGGCAATCATATTATCACCACTGCCATTGAACATCCTGCCGTCCTGGAAGTATGCGCCTACCTCGAAAAACAGGGATTCCGCGTTTCCCGTGTCGGGGTGGATGAGTTTGGAATGGTCAGTCCGGAGGAGGTGATCCGCGAGATCAGCGGGGACACGATACTGATCTCGGTGATGCATGCCAATAATGAGGTTGGGACGATTCAGCCGGTGGCAGTCATAGGAAGAGCTGCCCGTGAAAGGGGGATCCTGATGCATTGCGATGCTGCCCAGAGTGTCGGGAAGATACCGGTTGACGTGAATGAGCTGAATGTGGACCTGCTTTCGGTTGCCGGGCATAAGCTCTATGCGCCGAAAGGGATTGGCGCCCTCTACATCCGGCAGGGAGTGACCATCGACAAGATCATTCATGGTGCCGATCATGAGCAGAACAGAAGGCCCGGAACCGAAAATGTCTTGGAAATCGCCGGTTTGGGCAAAGCCTGTGAAGTGGCCGGTGACAATCTCGCAGCCGGTGCAGTCCACCTGAAGAAGATGCGAGACTTGCTGGAAGACCTGATCACCAATGAATTGCCTGAAGCGGTTGTGAACGGGCACCCGGAACAGCGATTGCCCAATACACTGAGTATCGGATTTCCGGGGATAGAAGCCTCCACCCTCCTTGGATCCTTGCCGGAAGTGGCGGCTTCGGCCGGGGCCGCCTGCCATGCCGACAAGGTGGCCGTTTCGGGCGTTCTGCAAGCCATGCGGGTTCCTCCGGAAGTTGCAATGGGCACCATCCGGCTTTCAACCGGCCGTTTTACCATTGAGGATGAGATCCGGGAAGCCGCCCGGCACATTGTTGGTGCCGTGAGGTCATTTACGCCGGAGTTGCAAGGCGAGGAAGCCGGGGGTAATACGGGAAGTGTCAAACTGACCCAATACACGCATGGGTTGGGCTGTGCCTGTAAGCTGAGGCCGCAGGACCTGGAGAAGGTTGTCGGGGAACTGACGGTGCTGAAGAACCCGGATATCCTCGTAGGTCCTGAAACTGCGGACGACGCGGCAGTTTACCGGATTGATGATGATACGGCCCTGGTTGAAACCGTTGATTTCTTCACTCCGGTGGTGGATGATCCTTACTGGTTTGGAGCCATTGCGGCTGCCAATGCGCTGAGTGATATCTATGTCATGGGCGGAACACCCCTTTTCGCGCTCAATATCGTGGCTTTTCCCGCCCGACGCCTCAGCCTGGATGTCCTGAGGGAGATTCTCCGCGGGGCTGAGGATAAAGCGGCCGAAGCCGGAATCAGCATCCTGGGTGGCCACACGATCGAGGATAACGAACCCAAGTTCGGGATGGTGGCCACCGGCCGGGTTCATCCCGGCCGCATCTGGACCAATTCCGGCGCCCGGCCGGGCGATGCCCTCATCCTCACCAAACCGATCGGTACGGGAATTTACAGCACAGCACTTAAAAGGGGTCTCCTGACTGATACGCAGGCCGACGAGGCCTGCCGGCTGATGGCCACACTTAACCGGGCAGCCGCCGACGCCTTGCGCTCCTTTACCATACATGCCTGCACCGACATCACCGGATTCGGGCTCACGGGCCACCTGCTCGAAATGACCCGGGGATCAGGGACCGATGCCGAATTAGAGGCCGAGGCCATACCTTACCTTCCCGGTGTACCGGAACTGATTACTGCTGGGGCCGTTCCGGGCGGAACGAAAAATAATCTGGCTTATGTCGATGAATGGATCGAATGGCCGGCTACCTTTACCGACAGCCGGAAACTCGCCGTTTGCGATGCCCAGACCTCCGGAGGCTTGCTTGCCGCACTCCCTGACGATGAGGCACGACAAGCCATAGAGACCCTGCAACATAACGGCGTCACCGATGCAGTCATCATTGGAAGCATAACCTCCCCCGGAGAAGGAAAAATAAGATTAGTATAACCCGATAGACGAATCCAATATTATGAAAACCAAATCTTTAGTCTTTGTTCTTTTGTCTTTCTTCTTCACCTCCCTTTATCCCCAAAATTCCTTACGGATCATTAATCCGCAGAGCGGCTGGATGTGGCAAACAGGACGCATTTTTAAAGCAACGGTCAGCGTTCAGCCGAAAGGACTCTATATGCAGTATGGCCTTTATCTGACTTTATCCATTGGCGAGTATGGGAGTTGGTTCGAGGACAGTACCAAGCTTGAAGCAGTCCTCAACTTCACCCTTCCCAAAGGTTCCATTGTATATGACAGCTGGCTCTGGGTTGGGAATGATATTATCCAGGGTCGCCACATCGACCGGTGGTCAGCCTCCAATATCTATGAGGGTATAGTAAACCGCCGCCGTGATCCTTCGCTACTCGTCAAGCAAACAGCAACTTCTTATGAATTACGTGTTTACCCGATGAGAAAATCCGAAACCAGGAAGATCAAAATCACCTACATGGTTCCTGCCGACCTGGTAAGCGGTAAAATCAAAGCCAGCCTGCCGGTTGAAATTTTGATGGCATCCGACCAAGATCCGGATCTGCATGTGATTGCATGGGAAAACAGCGAATTCACTCAGCCAACTATCAATGATCCTGACATTCTCTTTGAACCTTTTTACGATGGAGAATTCGGATCCTATAAGAAAGCAAGAGTCCCCGCTGCCAAACTGCCGGAATATCCGGTGTTCAGCATGGCCAGCCAAGCCCTAAACAATTGCCTCGTAGGTATTTATGAGGGGGCTACTGATAAGTATTACCAGCTCTCCATTGTCCCTGGCGATTACATTGAATTGGACGAAAAAAACAGAATTGTTATGCTCATTGACCATGAACCGGTCAATTCGACTTATTCTAAAGGTCAGATACTGGCGGAACTTAAAGAACAAATGACCTCCCAGTTTTCCGCCAATGATGAGTTTAACCTGATCTGGTCGGGGCTCCATATTGAGAAGGCATTTGAGGAATGGGCGCCCATTACTTCCAGCAACCTGGACATTGCCTTTGAAAAAGTCGGTACTTCCACGCTATACAGCAATCTTCCGGGTACCCTGGCGGAATCCATGGAATTCATTAAGAACCATGGCGACAGCGGCTCCATTATGCTGACTGCCACATCCGATAATTTTTCTTACTATGTGGAGGCAAATAACCTGATCAAGGACCTTAAAACAATCAGGGATCCGTTATATCCGATCCATATCGCCGACCTTCAGAACAAAAATGTAGGCTACCATTACATAGGTTCAAGAGATTATTATGGCCAGGAGTACCTCTATATCAACCTATCGAAAATCTCAGGCGGATATTACCAGGACATACGGACGCAGAGCTATTTCTCAAAGCTTATGGACGAAGTGACCGGCTCATTACATGGAATGATCACCGCTTTTGACCTGTACTGCGCTCCTTCAGATGGTTTCTGTTATGGCCGGTTCAGTGATGATGACTGGCAGGGTTTCCCGGTTAACCAGGCCGTAACCCAGGTGGGGAAATATTTGGGTGAACCTCCTTTTCTGGTCTACCTGACGGGTATCTACCGCTCTCAGCCTTTTTCCACGATGATTACAATCGGTGACGAGCAGATTATTGAAGGTGACAGTTTACTGGCCAAAACTTGGAACGGCCGATTGATTCAGGAGCTGGAATCGGGTAGTCAAACCTCTTCCATCATCCAGCAAATCCTGTTTGAAAGCCTCAGTAACCGTGTTCTCTCCTACTACACTGCATTCCTTTGTCTTGAACCCAGCGACACGGTGGCTGTCTGCACCTCCTGCAAGGACGAATCGCGCCTGACCGGGTTGGTTGATCCGGTCGTAGCGGACAGCGCCAGCCTAGTCAAGCTATATCCAAATCCTTTCAAAGACCGGCTGAATATGGATATTGACCTGTCGGGCCAAGCCGGCATTGACAAGGTCGTTGTGAAGATATTCACACAGACCGGGCAATTGGTGTATGAAAGGAATGAACCTGCCTTGCCCGGACAGGTAGTAAAACTTGCATGGGACGGAAGCAGCCAGGAGGGCAATCCCGTTTCCGCCGGTCGGTATTTTGTGATGATCCGGGCCGGCGCCATCACCTGGAGCAAACAGGTCGTCAGGCTGGAATAGGAGGCGGGATTGAGGGAGATCGGACCATCGGAGTTTCTTTCGCTGTCGGCATCGGTGCCGGTTGTGGATGTGCGCTCGCCTGCCGAATTCCGGAAGGGGCATATCCCGGGTGCGGTTAATTTTGCCCTTTTTGATGATGAAGAGAGATCGCGAATAGGGACAGCTTATAAAAAGAAAGGCCGTTCCGAGGCGATTGACCTGGGGCTGGAAGTTGTCGGGCCCAAGATGACCGGGTTTGTCAGGATGGCGAGAGAGCTCGCTCCGTATAAAAGGATCCTGGTTCATTGCTGGAGAGGCGGCATGCGCAGTGCCTCGCTGGGCTGGTTGCTGGAGACTGCCGGGTTTCATATTTCCGTATTGAAAGGCGGATACAAGTCATACCGTGCATTCATCCGCGAGAACCTGGTACGGGATTGCAAGTTTGTCATTCTGGGAGGGCTGACTGGCAGCGGGAAAACCCGGTGGCTGCATGAACTGCGGGAATCGGGCGAGCCCGTGCTGGACCTGGAGGCACTGGCCAATCACCGGGGATCGGTTTTCGGGGGTATCGGATTGGGAGGCCAGCCCACCAATGAGCAGTTTGAGAATGACCTGCATGACGCGCTGCAGCAGTTCCGGCAGGAAGATCGTATCTGGGTCGAGGATGAAAGCCGGCAGATCGGCTCGATCTTCCTGCCGGAACCGCTCTTCAGTGCAATGGTCTCTTCCCCGTTGATCCGGATCGGGGTACCATTGGAACTGAGAATACAAATCATCCTGGATGAGTATGCAGCCCTGCCACGCGGGGACCTTGCAGCATCCGTCAGGAAAATATCCAAACGCCTGGGCGGACTGGTGACCCGTCAAGCCCTGGAACTGATTGAAAACCATGATCTGGCCGGCGCAGTCAGGCTGCTCCTGCCCTACTATGACAGAACGTATGCTTTCAGTCTCCGGTCTCGAACGGCTCAGGAAGTCTACACTCTCGATCTCACCGGCAATTCCGTTGAGGATTACCCTGCGCGGCTTATTGAAAAAAAATCAGGACTATAGCAATAAACTGTTCAGGTGATGCGTTTAGGATCATTGACTAAACCGATAATAATGGGCATAAGGGCTTATGCCCCTTAAATTTTGCACCCTTGCATATCTATACGCGCAAACAACGCTGGAAATTCTTTCTTGTCGCAGGAGCTCTGGTGATCGGCATGGCCACCACCTGGTATACCAATGTGATGGTGAAAAAGCTGGAGAGGGAGGAGAAGCTGAAGATGGAAACATGGGCTCAGGCCACCGGGCAGATGGCTCATTCCGCTTTCGACCTGAACGATGACTTTTTTGGGTTCCTCTTAAAGATCATCAGTGACAATACAACCATCCCGGTCATTATTGTGGATCAGGACGGGAACATGCTGTCTGCGCGGAACCTGGTCATCTATGACACCCAGAACCAGCTCAATGACGGCAGCCGCAACCTCAATTCACTGAGCGACAAAAGCAAGCGGTATCTGGACCGGCAGCTCTCGAAAATGCAAGCCCAGCACGATCCCATCCTGATCGATCTCGGAGCAACGAAACAGTACATCTATTACAAGGATTCCTATATTCTCACGCGCATCCAGTACTATCCGCTGATCCAGCTGGGCGTGGTGTTCCTGTTCCTTGTCCTGGCTTATTTTGCCTTCAGCTCAACCCGTGAAGCCGAACAAAACCAGGTATGGGTGGGCATGTCAAAGGAGACGGCCCACCAGCTCGGAACCCCCATTTCCTCCCTGATGGCCTGGGTCGAACTCCTGAAAATGGAGAAAGCGGGCCCGGAAGTCCTGCGCGAAGTGGACAAGGACGTAAGGCGCCTGGAAACCATCGCCGACCGCTTCAGCAAAATCGGTTCTGCCCCCGTGCTGGTGCCCGAGAACCTCCTGTCCGTACTTGACAATGCCATACGCTACCTCCAGAGCCGGACATCCGACAAGATAAAGTTCAACCTTCATTTCGGCGACCTGGACGAGCTGTACGTCCCGCTCAACCTGACCCTGTTCGAATGGGTGGTGGAGAATATCTGTAAAAATGCCATTGATGCCATGGATGGATCGGGACAGATCGATTTGACAGTCAGGGATCAGAACCAGGTGGTCTATCTGGATATTACCGATACAGGGAAAGGAATACAGAAAACAAACTACCATGTGATCTTCCAGCCGGGTTATACAACCAAGCCCAGGGGTTGGGGACTCGGGTTGTCGCTTGTGAAACGGATTGTTGAAAACTACCACAACGGCAAGATTTTCGTTCGCAGCTCGGAAATCAACAAGGGCACCACTTTCAGGATCGTGCTGAGAAAGTAGCACTTTGGTAATTCATAATTTGTTTATAATTTTGCCCCACATTTTTGGAAGGTGGTATGAACCGGTTTTCGGAATATAATATCCCTTTCGGGTCCTGTTCAAACGGAGTCCATCCATTCGAATATGACTTAACGGATGAGTTCTTTTCACTATTTCCGGATTGCGGGTTTGAAAAAGCCCGGATTCATGTCAAGGTGAGCCTGCTGAAGCAGGAAAGGCAGTTGCAGTTTGACTTCCATCTGGAAGGGATGGTTGTCCTGCCCTGCGACCGCTGCCTGGAGGAGTACCAGCAATCCCTGATCGGTGATTACACCCTTTATGGAAAATTCGGGGAGGGTAACAGCGAGGATGAACTGGATGTTATCTGGCTCCGTCAGGAGGCTCAAGAGGTGAATATCTCGCAGTACCTCTATGAATACGTGATCCTGAGCCTTCCCATGCGGAAGATTCATCCCGACAAGCCGGGTGGCCGACCGGGCTGTGATCCCGAAATGATTGATTTATTGAAGAATCTGAGTGTGTAAATTAAATAGAGAAGGTTATGCCAAACCCTAAACACAGAACATCGAAGCAGCGCAGGAACAAGCGGAGAACCCATTACAAGGCCACTCCGGCTCAGCTGGCAACCTGTTCGAATTGCGGAGCCTCGGTGCAGTATCACCGGGTCTGTCCGGAATGCGGCCATTATCGCGGCAAACTTGCTGTCGAAAAAGAGGTGACAGCCTGACGGGGATCATTTCACCCAAACTAAATGAAGATCGGTCTGGATATTATGGGGGGTGATTATGCTCCCCAGGCCACAACCACAGGGGCTATCCTGGCAAAGAGCGAGTTGCCCCCGGAAGTTGATCTGGTCCTTATCGGTGACCGCGAGGCCATTGAAAAAGTGTGCCGCAAAGCCCACACGGACCCCGGCCTTTTCACCATAGTCCACTCCACGGAAATTGTCGGCATGGGTGACCACCCGGTGAAAGCTCTTTCCATAAAGAAAGATTCCAGCATGGCGATCGGGTTCCGGATGCTGAGGGAGGGCCAGCTCGATGGATTTTGCAGTGCCGGTAATACCGGCGCCATGTTGGCCGGCGCCATGTTCACCATAAGGTCCATCCCGGGAATCATCAGGCCGAGCATTTCCGTCGCCATCCCCCGGGGGCAAAACGAATATACCCTCCTGCTGGATGTCGGCCTGAATCCGGATGCCCGTCCGGACGTACTCTACCAGTATGCCATCATGGGCTCATTGTACTCCCGGTATGTCATGGGCATTGAAAATCCGAAGGTGGGACTGCTCAATATCGGAGCCGAGGAGGAAAAGGGCAATCTCCTGACCAAGGCCACCTATCAGGCCATGAAAGACAGTCCCGACTTTAATTTCATCGGCAACGTGGAAGGCAACGAACTTTTCACTTCAAAGGCCGATGTGGTTGTCTGTGACGGATTTACCGGAAATGTCATCCTGAAACAGGCAGAATCGTTCTATTATATCATCCGGAAATTCAAGATCAAGAATCCATTCTTTGAAGAGTGGAACTATGAACATTCCGGAGGTACCCCCATTCTCGGAATCGGCTCGCCGGTCCTGATCGGCCACGGCATGTCGTCCCCGACTGCCATTAAAAACATGGTTCTGAGAAACCGTGAAATCATCGAGTCCGGATTGATCCGGAAAATCAAACAGGCATTTGAATGATGAAAAAAGTGTACGCAGCGATAACCGGGGTCGAGTCTTACACGCCACCGGACATCCTGACCAATTCCGACCTGGAAAAAATGGTCGACACAACCGATGAGTGGATCGTTACACGGACCGGCATCAGGGAGCGGCATATCCTGAAGGATCCCAACAAGGGAAGTTCCGACCTGGCCGTTCCTGCGGTTAAAAAACTCCTTGAGAAAAAAGGCATCCGCCCGGATGAGATCGACATGGTGGTCTGCGCCTCAGCCACACATGACATGGCTTTCCCTGCCACGGCCAACATTATCAGTGACAAGTGCGGGATCAGGAATGCTTTCAGTTTCGATCTGAGCGCCGCCTGCTCCGGCTTCATCTATATGCTGGCGGTGGCATCGAAATTCATTGAGACCGGTGTCTGCCAGAAGATCCTCTGCATCGGGGCTGACAAAATGTCGTGCATTACCGATTACACCGACCGGAACACCTGTCCTCTTTTCGGAGACGCCTCCGGCGTGGTGCTCCTGGAACCCAACACCGGGTACGGGATCATTGATCATATTCTCCGGACAGACGGCTCGGGCCGGAAGCACCTCTACCTGAAAGCCGGGGGATCAGCCCGCCCCGCCAGCCATGAAACGATCGATGCCCGTGAACATTACATCTACCAGGAAGGGCAGACCGTCTTCAAGATGGCCGTTTCAAAAATGGCTGACATATCGGTGGAAATGATGCGAAAGCACAACCTGTCGGCTGATAAGCTCTGGCTGGTTCCTCATCAGGCCAACCTCCGGATTATCGAGGCAGTGGTGCGCCGCATGGATCTCAACCCGGAACGGGTGATGATCAATATCCAGAAATACGGGAATACAACCACAGCCACCATCCCGCTGGCGATACATGAATACGAGAGCCGCCTCCGGAAAGGTGATCCGCTCATCCTGGCTGCCTTCGGCGGCGGATTCACCTGGGGATCGCTGTACCTGACCTGGGCTTACGATCCTGTTTAAAACTTTGTTGATAATCCGGTTTTGTTTACATTTACCTGATTAAAAACCCATCATTTATGTCAAAGGAAGTTGAAACAACCAATGCTATCAACCTTTTATCATCAGGAACCCTGGTAAACGGTGATATCGAATCCAATTCGGGTTTCCGGATTGACGGGCAGATCAGGGGAAAAATGAATATCAAGGGGAAAGTGGTGATCGGAGGCACAGGCGTGATCACCGGGGACATCTTCTGCCAGACGCTTGAAGTCTCGGGCCAGGTTTTCGGCAACATCAAGGCCGGGGAACTGGTCAGCCTGAAATCGACGGCCAGGATCAATGGGGAAATCGTTACACGCAAGCTGGCTATCGAGCCCGGAGCTGTTTTCACAGGTACCTGTAAAATGGACGGAGATGGGGATGCCAAGCGGAAAGAAATCCTCGAACCCCCAAAATAACCTCGAAAGGGATAAAAGGTCGCTGCGGGATTATGCCCGTTACTCCAGTCTGGGTTTCCGGCTCGTTGCGGTCATTCTGGCCGCTTTTTTTGTTGGCCGGAAACTGGATCAGTGGATACCGGGAGATTTTCCCCTGTTAACCCTGATATTTTCGGTGGCCGGTCTCACGGTCATGTTATATTTACTGATTAAAGACGTGTCGAAATGAAAAAGGTGGATGTCGGATACTGGGTCAGCCTCGGCCTGGTTTCGGCCGTTCTGGCTGCAGCAGCATGGATTGTTTTCGGATTTTACCTTCCGCAGCTCTACCCGCGTGTCCTGCCCTGGTTTCTCGGAGTGATGATTGTCCTCACCGGAACCGGTCAGGTGCTCCTGACCCAGGCCCTGAAAAGGGATCCGAAAAAATTCAATTCCTGGTTCATGATATATAAATCGGTCAAGATCCTGATCCTGATGACCTTCCTGGTGGTTTATCTGTTGATCAACCGGGAAAATGCCCTCTCCCTGCTGATTTCTGTCTTTGTTATTTACCTGGTTTTCTTGCTGTTTGAGGCCGCCTCGCTGAATAAGGTCTCTCGCCGGGAGGCGGGTCGATAAAATTCGATACTTTTGCTACTTCGCTAAACGAACAGGAATGAGAAGTTGGATCATGATCCCCGTACTCATGCTGGCTGGGCTCCTCTCTTTCGGCCAGGTGTTCGGAGTGAATTCAAAAGAGCATAACGATTCACCTGCCACGGGAAAGGAGAAAGCTGCTTTCGATCCCGGAACTTTCATTATCGGGCATGTGAGCAATTCCCATGAGTGGCATATAATGACGGTCGGCAAGACGCACATCAGCATTCCTCTTCCGGTTATACTCTATACCAAAGAAAAAGGTCTCGTCTGCTTCCTGTCTTCCCGTTTTCATCACGGGGAAGCAGCCTTTAAAGGATTCCGCATTGCGGAGGAGGGAGACAATAAGGGCAGGATCGTCCAGGTCAAGGCGGATGGAACCATTGATGAGGAAGCCAGGCTGCCCATCGACCTGTCAATCACCAAGACCGTCTTTGCCATGATCCTCAGTGTCATCCTTATCCTGCTGATCTTCATCCCAGTGGCAAGGAAATACAAGAGGCAGGAGAATACAGCCCCATCTGGCTTCCAGAACCTCATTGAACCGGTCATCCTTTTCGTGCGTGACGATATTGCCATTCCCTCCATCGGTGCCAAGGGGTATGAAAAGCATATGCCCTACCTTCTGACCATCTTTTTCTTTATCCTCTTCAACAATATCCTGGGGATCATTCCCATTCCACCCGGTGGCGCCAATGTTACCGGCAACATTGCCGTTACCGGGATCCTGGCCCTGATCACGTTCGGCATCACCCTGTTTATTTCGAACAAGCATTACTGGACCGACATATTCAATACCCCTGGAGTGCCCTGGTGGCTCAAGCTTCCGGTACCGCTGATGCCTTTCATTGAGCTGTTCGGCATGATCATGAAACCGGTGGTATTGGCCATCCGGCTTTTCGCCAATATCCTGGCAGGTCATTTCATCGGCCTGAGTTTCATCGTCCTCATCTTTGTTTTCGGGCAGATGCATTGGCTGGCCGGATACGGGACCTCAGTGGTCTGGGTTATGTTTGATGTGATCATGACGTTCCTGGAATTGTTGGTTGCCTTCCTGCAGGCTTATGTTTTCACCATGCTTTCGGCCATCTATTTCGGGATGGCCCGGACGGAGCAACCTGAGACACACACTAACACTTAATACATCAAAGACATGTTAAGTTTCATTCTCGTTATGTTACAGGCAGCCTCAAATGCCGCTATGGCGCAGATGGGTGCTGCATTGGGGGCCGGACTGGCTGCGATTGGCGCCGGTATCGGTATCGGACAGATCGGGAACCACGCAATGGACGCCATTGCACGTCAGCCCGAATCGGTCGGTGACATCCGTACAAACATGATACTGGCGTCGGTTCTTATCGAAGGAGCCTGCTTCTTTGCCATGATCGTTTGTCTCCTGATTGTTTTCCAGAAGTAACCGGGTTGCAGCCCGGGATTCCCGGGTTGCAACTTTTTAAAAAGAAAAACTATGGGATTAGTATTACCGGAATACGGTACGATTTTCTGGATGGTCGTGGTTTTTTCCATTGTCTTCTTTGTACTGAAGAAATTTGCCTGGAAACCCATTCTGAAAATGTTGAATAAACGGGAGGACTTTATCAATCAATCCCTTAAGTCAGCCGAAAAGGCCAGGGAAGAAATGGCCAGCCTTCAGACGGAGCATGAGCAAATGCTGCAGGATGCCCGTGTGGAGCGTGATAAGCTGATGGGAGAAGCCCGGGTTATCCGGGAGCAGATGATTGAAAAAGCCCGCGAGGAGGCAGCACATGAAGCATCCAAGCTGGTTGAGCAATCCAGAAAACTGATCGAAGGCGAGAAAATGGCGGCCATCAGCGAGATACAGCAGCATATGGCTGTCTTATCCGTTGACATCGCCGAAAAGATCCTTCGCAAAGAGCTGAAAGATCGCCGCCAGCAGGAGACCCTGATCCGGGAACAGCTTCGGGATCTCAAACTGAATTAGGATCATGAACACCAGCCGCATAGCTTCAAGGTATGCACGGGCCCTGTTTGCCCTGGCCCGGGACAAGGGATCGCTCGAACCGGTCAGGACAGACCTGGCCCGGTTGGCAAGGTTGCTGGATGAATCGGAAGAGTTTGCAAGCCTGCTGGAGAGCCCTGTTATCAAGGATTCTGAGAAAGCACGGTTGGTAGGCCGGCTATTGACCGGCCGGGTGGAACCGGTTACCCTCGATTTTATGAAAATGCTGGTTGACCACAAGCGCGAAACCTACCTGGCATCGATTTTCAGGATGTTCATGGAGCTTTATAAAGCCGAGCAGGGTTTCATGGAGGCACATGTCGAATCAGCCGTTCCCCTGGAAGCCTCGCTTCTGGAGGACCTGAAATCCAGGCTCGAGAAATCCTCGGGTTGCCGGATCGATTTCATGATGAGTGTCGATCCGGGGCTGATCGGCGGTTTCAGGCTGACCCTGGAAGACCAGCAGATGGATGCCAGCGTGGCGGCACAACTTAAAAGAATCAAGCAGGAATTAAGAGAATCAAAGACATAATATACCATGGCAAGCATTAAACCGGCTGAGATATCGCAGATTTTACGCCAGCAGCTTGAAGGACTGAAGCTCGATGCCAGCCTCGAGGAAATTGGCACCGTGTTGGAAGTGGGCGACGGCATAGCCCGTATATATGGCCTTTCCAATGTAGAGAGCAATGAATTGATCGAGTTTTACAACGGGGTGATGGGAATAGTCCTCAACCTGGAAGAAGATAATGTGGGGGCCGTGTTGCTGGGTCCTTCGGTCGGTATCCGGGAGGGCAGCCAGGTCAAGAGAACCCGCAGGATCGCTTCGATACCCGTCGGAGAAGGGTTGCTCGGCCGGGTCATTAATACCATCGGCCAGCCTCTCGACGGCAAGGGACCGATCACGGGTGAGCTGATAGACCTTCCCCTGGAAAGGAAAGCTCCGGGTGTCATTTTCCGCCAGCCGGTGAACCAACCTCTCCAGACCGGTATCAAGGCCATCGATGCCATGATCCCGATCGGGCGGGGACAGCGCGAATTGATCATAGGTGACCGCCAGACCGGTAAAACGGCCATCGCCGTGGATACCATCATAAACCAGCGGAGCAATTACGAACAGGGCAAACCGGTTTATTGCATCTATGTTGCTGTAGGCCAGAAGGGTTCAACCGTTGCCCAGATTGCGAAAACCTTCGAGGAGCGTGGCGCCATGCCTTATACAACCATCGTTTTGGCAACCGCCAGCGATCCGGCAGCCCTCCAGTTTTATGCCCCCTTTGCCGGTGCGGCTATCGGGGAATATTACCGCGACACCGGGAGGGACGCCCTGATTGTTTATGACGATCTCTCGAAGCAGGCCGTGTCCTACCGCGAAGTATCCCTGCTCCTCCGCAGACCTCCGGGAAGGGAAGCCTACCCGGGCGATGTGTTCTACCTCCACTCCAGGCTCCTGGAACGTGCCGCCAAAGTGATTGAAAGCGATGAAGTGGCAAGAAAAATGAACGATCTTCCGGAGATGCTCCGCTCTAGAGTCAAGGGCGGAGGATCCCTGACAGCCCTGCCGATCATCGAAACCCAGGCGGGTGACATATCGGCCTATATCCCGACCAATGTGATATCCATAACCGACGGCCAGATATTCCTGGAATCCGGGCTGTTCAACTCCGGGATCCGGCCTGCCATCAACGTCGGTATTTCGGTGTCCCGGGTTGGAGGTGCCGCTCAGATCAAATCGATGAAAAAAGTGGCAGGTTCGTTAAAGCTCGACCAGGCCCAATACAGGGAATTGGAAGCTTTCTCGAAGTTTGGTTCCGACCTGGATGCAGCAACTCTCAGCGTATTGGGGAAAGGCATCCGGAACGTGGAGATCCTCAAACAGAACCTGCACGATCCCTGGCCGGTTGAAAACCAGGTGGCCATTCTCTTCTGCGGCACACGCGGATTGCTGAGCGATATTCCGGTTGGGAAGATCAAGGAGTTTGAGCGGGAGTTCATCGAGTTTGTGAACATGAAATATCCTGAAATCCTGGATGCTTTCAAGAAAGGCATGATCAGTGAAAATGCCGAAGAGACCTTGACCCGGACGGTCAGGGAAATGACGGCCAAATACACAAAATAATACGCCGGGAACCCATGGCAAGCCTTAAGGAAATTCGTCAGCGGATAACGACGGTCAAATCCACACGGCAGATCACCAGTGCCATGAAAATGGTCGCTGCAGCCAAGCTTAAGAGATCCCAGGATGCCATCATCCAGATCCGGCCTTACGCATCCCGGTTGCAGGAAATGATCGGCCAGGTCAGTGCTGCCGTCAGTGACGGGGATCTCAGCCCGCTGACCGCCGAGCGGGAACCCGAAAAAATACTCCTGGTTGCCATCTCTTCGAACCGCGGACTTTGCGGGGGGTTCAACTCGAATATCGCCAGGGCCGTTGTCGAGCGGATCAATGCCCGGTATGCATCCCAGTGGGGCAAAGGGAACCTGCAGGTGCTGATCATCGGCAAGAAGGCCGGTGAGATCCTGAAGAACAAAGGTTTCGGCAAATGGCAGAACAAGAACCAGCTGGTGGAGAAACTCACCTATGTCCAGGCAGAGGAGATGGCCAACAGACTGATGGATGCCTTCATCAAGGAAGAATATTCTCGTATCGAACTGATTTATAATCAGTTCAGAAATGCCGCCAGCCAGGCGGTCACCGTTGAGCGGTTCCTGCCGGTAGCCCCGGCAGCGAAACAGCAGCAGAGCGGGAGGTATTTCAATTTCATTTTTGAACCGAACCTGGAAGACCTTGTGCGGCGACTGATACCGGAAGCTTTGAGAATACAGTTTTACAAGGCCCTGCTCGACTCCCTGGCTTCCGAATACGGGGCACGGATGACTGCCATGCACCAGGCAACGGACAATGCGACCGAGATCATCCGGAACCTGACCCTCGAATACAATAAAGCCCGGCAAGCCTCCATCACTAACGAGCTGATCGAGATTGTCAGCGGGGCAGAAGCGTTGAAATCCTGATTTTATCCTGATGAAAAGAACCGGACTGCTACTTTTGCTGATTACACTGTACCTGCAGTTGCCGGCTCAGTACATCATCCGGGTGAAGGTTGACTCCATGTCCACCCGCAAAGCTTACCTGTTTGAGTATATCGGGATCAGGACCAATATGCTGGATTCGGCACGGGTGGATGCCTCCGGCTCCTTTTCTTTTACCCTGACGGCTGGTGCGCATCCGGGACTCTACCGCATTGTTGTCGGGCCGGAGCAGTTCTGGGATTTTATCTTCAACCGGGAGCAGGTCCGGATGCAAACCCATTTTAATGCTATCATAGATAGCCTGAAGATTTTGGAGTCAGCGGAGAACCGGTTGCTGAACCGCTACATGCAGTATTATATCGGGTTGAACCGGAAGGCTGAGGCTCTGCAGCGGCTTGCCGGCCTCTATCCGGACGGCGATCCCTTCAGGGACCAGGTCATCCGTGAACTGCAGAAAGTCAGGTTGTCCGATCCGGAGACGATCACACGGGAAATCATCCGGGATTACCCGGCGAGCTACGCTGCCCGTTTTCTGGAAATGGAATTGAATCCCCGTGTACCGGCTGATGTGCCGGCCTTGAAGGAGTTGGACTATGTCCTGGAACATTTTTGGGACGACATTTCCTTTCAGGATACCTCCATGATGTACAATCCGGGACTTCCGAACCGGATCCGGCTCTATTTCAACCTTTTTCAGCGGGCAGTTCCACCCGGAGACCTGGAAGAGGCGATGAAAAAGGGGCTCGACCGCCTGATGTCCGCTGCCGCCGTCAATGATGTCCTGTTTGATTTCATTCTTCAGGACATTGCCGACTGGGCTGAACGGATGGAATATGAATCCTTTTTCTCCTACCTGACGGAATTTTACCTGGCCCAGGCATCCTGCACGGATGAAAAAAGGCAAGGCAAGTTCAGCGACATTGTTGAATCCTATAAGAAAACCGCCCCTGGAACCACTGTACAGGAAATCGTGGTTCCCCGTGATCAGGACGGGGCCCTGATCCTTTCCGAGATCCCTTCCCGGTATGTCCTGATACTTTTCTGGGCGACCTGGTGTCCGCACTGCACGGAAATGCTCCCGAAACTCAAGCTACTCTATGACCGGTGCAAGCGCCAGGACCTGGAAATCCTGGCCATTTCCCTTGATAATGACAAAGCGAAATGGCAGGAAGCCATCCGGCAGAATGGATATAACTGGATCAACCACTCGGAACTGAAAGGCTGGGACTGCTCCATTGCTTACGATTATGGCATACGGGCAACCCCGACTATGATCCTGGTGGACAAAACCCGAACGGTGATCGGCAAGCCCAGAAATCCTGAGTTGCTGGAACAAAAACTGAAAGAACTGGGCATTGAACCTACAAAATAAAAACGAATGTTTTGGTCGAGGATAGCGACCTTGATTCTTCGAAACCGGATAATCGTCCTGGTTGTCTCGGGACTCATCACGATCCTGATGGCCTGGCAGATGCTTGGCCTGAGGATCGACTATGGCTATTCCGGCATGTTGCCGGAAACGGACAGCGTGTCCATCCGGCTGAATGAATTCAACAGGATGTTTGGTGAGGATGCCGGCTTGTTCTTTTTCGGATTCGAGGATCCGGATTTTTACACCCTCGAAAGGTTCAACTCATTTAACGAACTGAAAAGACGGATCCGTTCAATCGATGGCATCAAGAGTGTTCTTTCGGTGTATGATGCCGTGAACCTGAAAAAGAACGCCGAAAAAAAAACCCTGGATCTTTACAGGGTTTTTCCGGATGAGGTGGCGGACCAACGCCAGCTTGATTCTTTGGCGGCTGAGTTTCGCTCGCTTCCGATTTACCGCGACCTGGTCTATTCCGATTCATCTAAAATGTTCCTTGCCGCCATGACCATGGATGACAAGGCCATCAATACGCGTGCAAGGTCGAGGATTATCGGCGAGATGAAAGAGCTGGTGGATGCATACGGTGTAAAGCATAACATTAAAATTCACTATTCAGGGCTTCCGTATGTCCGGACCACCATAGCACAGATCATCCAGCGCGAATTCATAAAATTCCTGATCCTGTCGGCAGTGGCAGTTGCCCTGATCCTGTTTTTCTTTTTCCGGTCGGGAAGGACGGTGCTCTTTTCCATGCTCACGATACTGACAGGGGTCGTCTGGGCCCTGGGCGGGGTGGTGCTGACCGGGTCCTCCATTACTGTCCTGAATGCTATGATCCCGGGATTGCTGATCGTAATCGGCGTTCCCAACAATATCTACCTGCTGAACAAGTACCACGGGGAATATGCCCTGCATGGAAATAAAATGAAAGCCCTTCATCGGGTGATCGAAAAGGTCGGTGCGGAGATTTTCATGACGAACCTGACCACCGCGGCCGGCTTTGCCACTTTCATGACCATCAATAATGAGATGATCCGGACTTTTGGGCTAATTGCCTCGGTCAATATCATGATTCTGTATTTGCTCTGCCTCACGATGGTCCCGGTCATTTTTTCCTTTTTGCCCCCCCCTCAGGAAAAACACGTCAGGCATCTCAAGAGCCGCGTGATCCAGCGAATTGTCGATCGTCTGGTCTACCTGGTGGAGAACCGCAGGAAGACCATCTATCTTGCTGTATTTATTCTGCTGGCGGGTTCGGTTTTCGGGATTACCCGGATGAAATCCACGGGTTACATCCTGGATGACGTTCCCAAGGAAAACCGCCTCTATAAGGACTTGAAATTTTTTGAGAACTCGATTCGCGGAGTCATGCCTCTTGAAGTAGCCATCGATACCAAAAAGCCCAATGGTATCCTGGCGAGCAGTTTTCTCCGGAAGGTGGAGGATTTTCAGGAGTATACTGCGCAGTTCACGGAACTGGGCCGCTCCTTCTGTGTTGTCGACGGGATGAAAATCGCCATGCAGGCTTATTATAACGGTAATGAAAAATACTATCGGCTTCCCAGCCAGCAGGAAAGGGCATTTCTCCTGCCTTACCTCTCGGGGCAGATTGAAGGCAACCGGCTGGTTTCCGCCTTTATCGATTCGACCAGCCAGATCATGCGCATTAACCTTCGCATAGCAGATGTGGGAAACAACCGCATGGAAGCGATCGCGGCCGATTTGCAGGCCCGGCTCGATTCCCTGTTTCCTCCCGGCGAGTATCATACGATCCTGACAGGATCCAGCATGAAATACACCCTCGGAACCCGTTACCTGATCCGGAACCTGGTGCAGAGCCTGGCTATAGCGATCATTTTTATCGGGGTTTTCATCGCCTGGATGTACCGGAAGCCCCGGATGATCCTGATAGCCGTGCTGGTCAATCTCCTTCCGCTGCTCTTTACGGCGGGGCTCATGGGTTATGCCAACATCTCGATCAAGCCGTCAACCCTCCTGGTATTCAGCGTGACTTACGGAATTGCAGTGGATACGGCTATTCATTTTCTCTCAAAATTCCGGCAGCATTTATCCGACCGGGGAATCAACCAGGAAGAGGTCGTTATCCGGACTCTCAAAGAGATAGGCATCAGCGTGATCTACACGGCAACGGTGCTGTTCATCGGTTTTGGCATTTTTGTCGCCTCCGAGTTCGGGGGAACCAAGGCCATGGGTTTTCTGGCGAGCCTCACCCTGGTGGTGGCCGTCGTCTCCAATTTATTGCTGGTACCCACGATCCTCCTGAGAAGCATCCGCAAGGACATGGAAGCGAGGACCCTTAACCAATGAAAGTATTGCCATGAGAAATATAAATGAGTTGCAGCAGCTTATCGACGAGGAGATCCAGAGACAGGACAACCTGATGGAACCGCTTGAACTCTACGAGCCCATCTCATATACCCTTTCAAACGGGGGGAAACGGCTCCGGCCGGTATTTGTATTGATTGGATGCCAGCTGTTTTCGGATGAAGTGGAGAAAGCCGTCAGGCCTGCCCTGGGAATTGAAATGTTTCACAATTTCACCCTCCTTCATGACGACATCATGGACAAGGCCTTTATGAGAAGGAACCTGCCGACCGTGCATATCAAATGGGACGTGAACCGGGCCATCCTTTCAGGTGACGCCCTTGCCATCCGGGCCAATATCTGCATTGCCTCCTGCGAAAAGGAGGTGCTGCCCGATGTGCTCAATGTCTTTAATACGACTGCACTGCACGTTTGCGAAGGACAGCAGTACGACCTGAACTTTGAGAGGATGTCCTCGGTATCGGTTGAAGAATACCTGAACATGATCCATTTGAAGACGGCTGTCCTGATCGCCGGCAGCCTGGAGATCGGCGCCCGGATCGGCAGGGCCCCCGGGAAATGGGCCAGGGATGTCTATAAGCTCGGCCACTCCATCGGAATGGCTTTTCAATTACAGGACGACTATCTGGATACATTTGGACAGGCCGATACCTTTGGTAAAAATATAGGGGGTGATATCCTGTCGGATAAAAAAACCTACCTCCTGATCAAAGCGATGGAAATAGGAAATCCACAACAGGTTAAAACCCTCAGGGATCTCTATTCAGGCGAGACATTGCCACCCGGTGAAAAGATCAGGAGAGTGCTGCAGATTTTCAAAGAGCTCAGGATTGATCAGCTGACCAGGGACAAAGTCCATGAATACTCATTACAGGCACTGGCCATCCTCAAGAGCCTGCCGGTGGCGGAAGAGAGGAAAGCGGACCTTGAAGGTTTTACCCGTGATCTGATGGACCGTGTTAGATAATAAAGCGTAATTTTGCATTTCATTTTAAACCTGCAGAGATGGCTGAAAACAAGGGACGTGTTTTACAGGTGATCGGACCGGTGGTGGACGTTGAATTTGCATCCGGAGGCACTGCTTTGCCTGATATTTATGAAGCCCTGGATATAGCCCGTGAGGACGGAACGAAACTGGTTGTCGAATGTGAGCAGCACATCGGGGAAAATACGATCAGGGCCATTGCCATGGATTCCACTGACGGCTTGGCCCGTGGAACGGAAGTGGTTGCCACGGGAAGCCCTATCCGGATGCCTGTCGGTGAACAGATCCGGGGCCGTTTGCTGAATGTCACGGGGCAGCCCATTGACGGACTGGGGGCTATGGACCAGAAACTGAAATACCCGATCCACCGCGAATCGCCGACATTCAGGGAACTCAGTACGGAAAGCCAGGTACTCTATACAGGAATCAAGGTGATCGACCTCATTGAACCTTACTCAAAAGGAGGAAAGATCGGATTGTTCGGCGGGGCGGGGGTTGGAAAAACCGTCCTGATCCTTGAGCTGATCAACAATATAGCCAAGGCTTACTCCGGGCTTTCTGTTTTTGCCGGAGTGGGTGAACGGACCCGTGAGGGCAATGACCTTCTGCGTGAAATGCTTGAATCGGGGGTCATTGATTATGGCCCTGCCTTTATGGAAGACATGAAAAAAGGCGGTTGGGATCTATCCAAGGTTGATCATAAGCGCCTGATCAACAGCAAGCTGTCACTGGTTTACGGGCAGATGAACGAACCGCCCGGAGCCCGCGCCCGCGTGGCCTTGTCGGGCCTGGCCCTGGCGGAGTATTTCCGTGATGGTGACGAGAAAACAGGGGGGCGTGACATTCTGTTTTTCATGGACAACATCTTCCGTTTCACCCAGGCCGGTTCCGAGGTATCGGCCCTTCTGGGCCGCATGCCTTCGGCCGTGGGTTATCAGCCCACCCTGGCGACCGAGATGGGTGCCATGCAGGAACGGATCACCTCCACCAAAAGAGGATCCATCACTTCCGTCCAGGCTGTTTATGTGCCGGCGGATGACCTGACCGACCCGGCCCCGGCAACTACCTTCTCGCATCTGGATGCCATAACGGTACTCAGTCGCAAGATCACCGAGATCGGGATCTACCCGGCCGTGGATCCGCTTGATTCAACTTCCCGGATATTGACCCCTGAGATTGTCGGCAAGGAACATTACGAAACAGCCCAGAGGGTTAAGGAAATCCTGCAGCGTTACAATGAGCTGCTCGACATCATCGCCATCCTCGGCATGGATGAGCTATCTGAAGAGGACAAGCTGATCGTCCATCGTGCCCGCCGCATCCAGCGGTTCCTGTCGCAACCCCTCCATGTGGCGGCACAGTTCACCGGCCGGCCGGGCGCATTCGTAACCATCGAGGATACCATCAAGGGATTCAAGATGATCATGAACGACGAGGTTGCCCAGTATCCCGAAGCCGCCTTCAACCTGGTGGGCACCATTGAAGAGGCCATCGACAAGGGTGAGCGAATGCTATCGGAAGCCTATAAAAAATAAACCCTGCAACCGTGTATCTTGATATCCTCACACCCGAATCCCGGATCTATTCAGGTGACGTAAACCTGGTAAGCCTGCCTGGTTCAAAAGGGTCTTTCGAGATCCTTGAAAACCACGCTCCCCTGATTTCCACCCTCGAAGCCGGGAAAATCAAGGTGATCGACAGCACCGGACAAGTGCTGTTCTTCCCCATCAAACGCGGTGTTGTCGAATGCCTCGACAACCGGGTCAACCTTCTTGTAACAACCGAATAACCAGCAGCCATGGAAGTCCGGTTCGTCGTCCTGCTGCCGGATAATCCCGGGAAGATCCTGACCGCCACTTCGTTGGTCCGCGGGCTGAAAGCCCAGGTCGGGGATTCTTACGTGTATGTGATGCTGCGGAGATCTTCGGAATGGCTGATCAGGGGAAATTCATCCATGGATGAGGTTCTCAGCTGGCAGGACAAGCCAGATGAACTGGACGGGCTGGTCAGGGATCTGTTACCCGACTACCTGATTGATCTTGATGAAGGGAACCTTTATCGCCGGTTTAAAAGAAGAACCAGGCTGCTCTGTTTTACCTCCGGGCAAGATCGCAAGGAGAGTCCGGTTCCTTACGGTGAGAGGATCTTTAAAACCGTGCGTTTCTTCGACGTCACGGATGACGGGAAAGGGCCCGATTTTCTTTTTCCTGAGTATAATCCCGACTGGCTTCCCGAAAAGTTTCTGGGGGGGTATGTTGTCCTGGTCCTGTATGAGCGGCCCCTGAAAGCCGGCATGCAGGAGGAGCGGTTGGTGGAACTGGTTTCCCTGATCGAGAAACCACTTGTTGTTGCAGGCCCTGCGGGAGAAAGACCCTTGGCCGACCGGATCGCTCAAAAGACAGGTTGTTCGGCGTTCCCTGTTTGCGGCGATTTTCCGGAGCCGGAAACCGCCTCCCTGATCGGAGCTTCAAATGCCGTCATTTGTTTTGGACAGGGATGGGCGGGGCTTGCCCTGGGATTGAACAAACCGGTGCTCAGGATCGGAAAGCCCGGGACCGGGCAGGATGAGTGCGGTGAGATCCGGGTGGTCGATCCCGCCACCGGCAACCTCCAGGAAGCAGCTTTGTACGTCAGAAAATGGTTTAATCCCGTACCATGAGCAGTGCACCCGTTAACCGGAAGGATATTGAGATCATGGCGCCGGCCGGTTCTTTCGAGTCCTTCAGGGCGGCTGTCGAAGCAGGAGCCGATGCGGTCTATTTTGGGATCGGGCAATTGAATATGCGGTCAGGTTCGGCCCGGAATTTCCGGATTGACGATTTGCCCAGGATTTCCCGCTATGCCCGGATGAAGGGGGTTAAAACTTACCTGGCCCTCAACACCATCATCTACGACAATGAGCTGGTTTTCGCACGCCACCTGATCGATGAGGCAGTCAGAGCCGGACTCTCAGCGGTAATAGTCTCCGACCAGTCGGTTATCCAATATGCCCGCGCAGCCGGGATCTCCGTGCATCTCTCCACCCAGCTCAATATTTCCAATTTCGAAACGGTAAAGTTTTACGCACAATATGCCGATGTCATGGTTCTGGCGCGGGAGCTGACCCTCGGGCAGGTAGAGGAAATAGCACGCCAGATCGGATTGCACCAACTGAAAGGTCCCTCGGGAAAGCTAATCCGGCTGGAACTGTTCGTCCATGGAGCTCTTTGCATAGCCGTTTCCGGCAAATGCTACCTCAGCCTTCACCAGTACAACAGATCGGCAAACAGGGGCGATTGCCTGCAGGCCTGCCGGCGCGCTTACCGGGTGACGGATATCGAATCAGGGGATGAGCTGGAAATTGACAACCAGTACATCCTTTCGCCCAAGGACCTTTCGACCATACGTTTCATTGACCGGATCCTGGCGGCCGGGATCACTGTGCTGAAGATCGAAGGCAGGGCCCGTCCTGCCGAGTACGTCAGTGCGGTAACCTCTTGTTACCGAGAAGCGGTGGAAAGCCTGTGTGACGGAAGCTATGGCCCGGAGAAAGCGGCTGAATGGGAAAAACGTCTCTCGAGCGTATTCAACAGGGGATTCTGGAACGGCTATTATCTCGGGCAACGGCTGGGCGAATGGAGCTCTGCCTACGGATCGAGGGCCATACGGCATAAAACCTATATCGGGAAAAACATTAATTATTACCCCAAGATCGGTGTTGCGGAATTTCTCCTCGAAAACGGAGACCTCTCCACCGGGGACGAGATAATGATCATGGGTCCGACAACCGGCCTGATCAATCTGGTAATCGAAGAAATCCATACCGATGCCGGGAGCGTGGATGTTGCAAAAAAAGGAGAAAAGGCAGCCATTCGAACCGGCCGCAAAGTGAGAACCGCTGACCGGCTGTATAAATGGGACATCAGGGAATCAACGATGCCAGGTGAACAGGTAACCGACACCGATGATGTGGGCAAGTAATGGATTCTCAACCCCCGTTTCCTGCTGGAGCCTGTAATACAACCTGACCCGGTGATCCGGGCCCAGTTTGTGCTTGACCCCCAGCGTCAGCCTCCACTGTTCAACAAAAGGGACCTGGCCCTGAGGCATATAATACCAGAATTCAAGTCCTGCAAAAGGTTCCGTGCGGTTCCTGTTGAATAACCGGGAAACCTCGCCTTCGAGCCGTATGTGGTTTTCCGGCAGGTACCAATCGGCACTCCGGTTGAAAGCTTCATAGGTTTTCTGGTACTTGGCAAAAAGTTCGATGTTCCAGGTCCCCTTACGGATTTGATATCCAATAGCCGGGGAGAACCGGTGGTTCAGTTCAAAACTGCCATCCTTGTTACCGTTCAGGATCAACCGGTAAAGCATCCTTATCCTGATATTGTCAAAAAGCCTGTAATCAATTACCAGGTCTGAGTTAAGCTTATCGAGACGGCTGATGTTTTCGAAAAACCGGGCTTCTTCCTCTATGGTAACTCTCAGCTTTGTCGTCAAGTCAGTACGGAAGGCGACGCTGCTCCAAAGTTGAAGATCCTGATACTGCGCTCCCAGGTTTAGGGGAAGAACAAGCAGCAGGACAAGTACTATAGCCCGCGCTGGCATTCTCATTGCTTCTTTTCGGGGGCTGGTTCGGTATTGCCGTTATCCACCAGGTTATCCTTCGGATCGTGGCGGTAAAAGATCCGGATACGGGCCGTGTCACGCATGAAATTGACCCGATCGATGCTCAGGCGATAAACATTGAGCCCGGTGCGTTTACGTATGTCCTCTATCAGCTCGTCCCTGCGCGAAGGGTGTATCAATTCGATCTTGTCGTACCGGATATCCATGAAATCTTCATTCTTCTGCATCCAGATGCGTTCCAGGTACCAGGTAACAGCAATGATTATCAGATTGATGAACAGCAGTTCGGCATAGCTTACTGATTTATCGGTCAGGGAGTTGATCACGGAGATTCCCACCATCAGGAACAGGTAGGTCATTTCCTTGATCGGGATCGTATCGGTCCTGTAACGAAGGATGCCAAAAATGGCAAACAAGCCGAGTGCAAAACCCAGTTGGAGAGAAACATTGGCCAAAGAGTAACAGACCAGGAAGACAACCGTGCTGAAAATCAAGTAGATGAAGAAATAGTCCTTTCGACGTGAATGCGGGTAGTAGAGAAATCGCACCAGGACCAGGGTTACGATCATATTGAAAACAAAGCGGGCCACCAGCTCAAAAAAATCGCCCAGGTTGATCAGCTTGATGCCGAGAAACCGGATGGCTTCCACGCCCTGATCCGCTGCCTGGATCCATCCCAGGGGAAGATCGGGGTTCAACAGAGAAAACAATGAATTAACCATAAGCCAGGGTTTTATCCAGTTTTGCTAATTGTAACATCTTTACTTTAAATCTGTTATGCTTGATATTGGGATATAAAAGAATGGTGCCGGTGCAATACTTGCTCAGTCGCACCGGGTGAATGCGGGCTTCGCGCAACAAATGGCCAAAACCCTGTATGGAGGATTTCCTGACGGCCTTAACCTCAATGATGACGATTCCGGGCAGGGCAACCCGTTGGTCCCCGTGGTGCCAGGAGGGATTGATATCGATCGTGATCCTTTCCTGCAGCACATTGTTGACCAGGGTTATCCGGTCAAAGGCAGAAAACAGGGCGGGTTCGAGCGTTTCAGGAGAAAAAGTTGAATTTGCCTGGATGAAATCGGAACAGGTTTTCTGCCTGTAGTTTCGTCCGGGACCGATAGAGATCCTCTTTTTTGTGGTTTTGCGATGGTTGTCCTTGAATTTCACTTCAAGGAAAAACTCGTGTGAATTCTGATACTCGCGGATCCTGATCTTGTAACGGTTGAGGTGACCGTTGTGGTGAGCCAGGTACATCCGGTGGTCCGCGGTGTCGAGATAGAGTGATTCATAACCCCGGAGACGCACCCCGTTGATCTCGAGAATGCGGAAATCGGGCCTGGCGGCTTCAAGGATGGCAGGCAGCTGGTCAATGCGGCACGTATACTTCTGGTCCGATCGGGTCATCAGTTTGACCGAATCCATCTCGGTGAGGGATATCGGCTTGAAAGTGCGGATCAGCTGCCCGATTCTCTCAGCCGTCATTTGCCGTGGAATTCGTATTCGTATTTTTTCTGACCGATCAGGGTGCCTTTCTTATCGTAGGTCATCCGTTCGGTCCGGAGGTTGCCGGTATACTTGTAAACATGTTTCTTTTTCACCGAACCATTGGGCTCATACTGAATCTCCACCGTTTTCAGCCCTTCTGCGTTGTACTCATAGGATTCATGAAGGGTGACGAATCCGGAATTGTCATATTCAATGATTTCCAGGAGGTTGCCGGCTTTATCATAGGTGCATTTCGTTTCCAGCATCGGTTTGGCCTTCTTGTCGGTAACATTGGTTTCCCATTCCGACACCGATTTGACATTGGCCTGTGCCGCTTCCTTTTTGGTCAGGGCCTGGGCATTCAGTCCCAGAGGAAGCAGTCCCAGGACCAGTAACATTAAAAGTGTTGTTTTCATGCCGGGTCATTTATTGATTATGATATCCGGTACCAGCACCGACTGGCCGTCGCTCAGGATCTGGACCGTTTGTTTTACCGCGTAATCGGGTGGGAGCCTGGTTAGCACGTTTTTACTGTAAGCATAAAGAGTATAAGTGCCCGGGCGGAGATATTCGAAACGGTAGCTTCCTTCATAGCTGGTACGGGTCCGGTCGGAAAAAACGCTGTCATCGCCGTAAATGATGTAAACATCCTCATCCGGCGCATAGTACTGGGCGCGGAGCGAAGTCATTTCCGCATTATAATCATATGCATACACTTTACCACTGATGGCGCAGGTTCCGCCAATCCCTTCCTCTTTATAGCATCCGGACGATAAGAGCAAGAAAATCAGCAGGATACAGGTTCCAAGTCTTTTCATTGATGATCCGGTTTTTTTGTGAAAGTACTAATTCGTTCAATTAGTTGATTACTGTGCGATAATGTTAATAACCGACAAATTAATTCTCTTTGCGGATAAAACTTAATGTTTATTTTAGATTCTGTTTATGGGGCTTGGTATACTTTGGAGCTGGAAGAAACTCACTGAATGAAGATATTATTAATCAATTAATTACAACCTAAACGTATACTAGTATGAGAAAAACGACCCGATTTTTATTGTTGATGCTGATTGGGGTGATGGTCTCTGCCGGGGCCTTCTCCCAGATCACCACGTCCGGTATGAACGGCAAGATTACCGGTCCGGACGGTTTATCGTTGCCCGGGGCAACAATCGTTGCAGTTCATGTTCCTTCGGGGACGACCTATGGAACAACCACCAATGCGGAAGGGCTCTTCAACATACAGGGTATGAAGCCCGGCGGCCCATATAGCGTGGATGTTTCTTTCGTTGGGTATTCAAAACTGACATACACTGACATCAGGTTATACCTGGGTGAAACCTTTACGTTAAACGCAACGCTGAAAGAGAGTCTTGTAGATCTGGGCGAAGTAACCGTTGTAGGAACAAAGGGATCGCAGTTCAGGACCACCAAGACGGGTGCAACAACGAATATCTCGAACGATCAGATGATGATGTTACCCTCCCTCAGCAGAAGTATTTCCGACATTGTCCAGTTGTCACCCTACACAAAAGGCATGAGCATTGCCGGAGGAGACGGACGTTCGACCAACTTCACGGTTGACGGTGCCAATTTCAACAACAACTTCGGATTGAGCTCCAGCCTGCCCGGCGGGGGGAACCCGATTTCCCTCGATGCTATTGAGGAATTGCAGGTGGTAGTTGCTCCTTTCGATGTTCGGCAAACCAACTTCATTGGCGGAGGTATCAATGCTATCACCAAATCAGGAAACAATACCCTGAAAGGTACTGCCTATACCTACTTTACCAACCAGGATCTGCGCGGGAATCACATTGGAGATGTTGATTTTGGAGACCGCCCGGAAGAATCGAATAGTGTCTACGGTCTGACCCTGGGCGGGCCTATCGTCAAAAACAAATTGTTCTTCTTTATTAACGGAGAATACGAAATAAGTCCGCTACAGGTAGTAAACTGGAGGCCTTCTACAGACGGGATTGCCAATACTGACCTGATGCTTTCCCGTACCAGTGTCGCAGACATGGACTTAGTCAGGCAGCATCTGATCGATAATTATGGGTATGATCCCGGTTCTTATACCGATTTTCCGGCCAATGAAAGCAACAAAAAACTGCTGGCCCGTATTGACTGGAACATTAATCAATCGAACAGATTGAGTTTGAGGTATAACTATACGAAAAACCAGGCCTGGAATCCGACAAACGGTAACTCCACCGATGCCGGTTTCCGAAACAGATCCATGGATCGTATTTCTCAACACTCGATGGCTTTTTCCAACGCGATCTATTCGATGGACAATATTGTGAGTTCGGTTTCCATGGATTTGAACAGCCGGATCTCTGATAAGTTCTCGAATCAGTTCCTGACCACCTTTACGGCCATCGATGATATTCGTGGTTCCACCTCCACTCCTTTCCCGTTTATTGATATCATGAACGGAGTTACCGAAGATGGAAAACAGATTCTGGAGCCCTATATGTCGGCTGGTTACGAGTTGTTTACCTGGAACAATGGGGTGCATAACAATATTTTCAACATCATTGACAACGCCACGTTCTACCTGGGAAGCCACAAACTGACCGCAGGGGCCAGTTTTGAACACCAGATGGCTAACAACGCCTATATGCGTAATGGTACAGGATATTATCGTTATGCCAGCGTTGAAGACTTCCTGAATCAGGCTGCACCGAGAGATTTTGCAGTAACATACGGTTACGGTGGTGAAACGAACCCGGCTGCAGAAGTGGCGTTTAATCAGATTGGATTATATGCCCAGGACGAGTGGAAGGTTTCTTCCAAGTTTTTACTGACCTATGGATTGCGTGCCGATTATCTGAAATATGTAGATAACATTATCACCAACAATGCAATCCTCGAACTGGATTTTGGCGGTAAAAAAATTGACACCGGCGAATGGCCAACCCCCAAAATCCAGCTCTCGCCGCGGGTTGGTTTTACCTTTGATCCGATGGATGACCATTCCCTGAAAGTGCGTGGAGGTACCGGGCTGTTCGCAGGAAGGCTGCCACTGGTGTTCTTTACCAATATGCCAACCAACTCGGGCATGGTTCAGGGCAGTTATGCAGCTGTTACCACCTACAATTCAGACGGTTCCATCAAAAAAACAGATCCTGTTTTAGCTACGCTGGCAGGTAAAATGATCACTGACGTTGACGAAATGATCGCCTTCCTGGGTTTACCCAATACCATTTCTCCCGAGCAGGGGGTTCTGCCTCGCGACATCAATGGTGTTGATCCCGACTTCAAGATGCCTAAGGTATGGAAATCATCCCTGGCTGTAGATTATAAATTACCGGTTTCATTCCCGTTGACCATTACCCTGGAAGGTATTTATACCAAAAACATAAACGGTGTAATGCTTGCCAACTACAATCTCAAACAGCCCGATGATACCTGGAAGAAGTTCAGCGGACCGGATGACCGGTATATCTATCCTGCAACCGCAGATCTGACGTATACTACGAGGAACGCTTACGTTTTGGCTAACAACAGCGAGGGATGGGGTGCCATCGGTAATGTTACCATTACGGCAGAACCCATTGATAACCTGAACATAATGGCTTCCTACACGAAAACCGAATCGAAGGAGATCTCCGGTATGCCGGGTAGCAACGCCGCCTCTGCCTACAATGGCCTCCTGGAAGTCAACGGTCCATTCCTGCCCTGGGTTCAGCGGTCACAATATGTGGTGCCCGACCGGGTGGTTGGTTCCTTGTCCTGGAAGATCCCTTACCTGAAAAACCATATGGCAACCTCCATTAACCTGCTCTATACCGGGTATTCTACTTATGGCTACAGCTTCACTTACAGCAACGACATGAACGGTGATGGATATGCTACTGACTTGATTTACATACCCAAGGAAAAAGGTGAGATTGTGTTTAAAACCACGGCTGATGAAGATGCTTTCTTCGCCTTTATGGATCAGGATAAATACCTGTCATCCCACAAGGGAGAATATGCTGAAGCCAATGCTACCATGGCTCCCTGGGTGAATCATTTTGATTTGCGCCTGGTACAGGATTTCAGTATTAAAGTCGGTAAAACCACAAATACTTTGCAGTTTACCTTTGACTTTATGAACTTTGGAAACCTGATCAACAGCGAATGGGGTGTCAGCAAAAACATGTACTCGGCAAACAATGGCCAGATCTTGAAATATGAAGGGAAAGATGAAAATAACGTCCCCTCCTACTCGATGGCGAAAGACAAGGATGGGAATTATCTGACGCAGACTTTCTCTACGTATTCCAATTACAATCAGTGCTGGTTCCTGCAACTGGGTGCCCGTTATATCTTTAATTAGAATATTAAAACGAAATAAGAAAAACCCCGCTCACCAGCGGGGTTTTTCTTTTAGTGACCGGCGATGAGTAATGAGCAGGAAACGAATTTTTAATTACTTTTCATCTTTCACGATTCACGAGTCACGATTCACGAGTCACGAGTCACGAGTCACGAGTCACGAGTCACGA
>CAZJNQ010000027.1:9792-34541 GCA_964547475.1 uncultured Porphyromonadaceae bacterium | reverse complement strand
GATATTCCTGATCCGCTGATCATGGAGGCCTATGAAAAGGCTGCCGTTCAGAATGTTCTGGCATCGGTCAATCCGAAAATCTTTTTCGGATATTTCTCGGTTTGCGCCGACGGACAGGGCTTTGGGTATGGCAACACCTATCCGTCGCTCGACGGGCATCAATTGACCGACGCGCTCCTGTGGCTGGGACAGGTGGATGTGGTCAAAGCAAACTGGAACTATGTAAAATCTTTCCAGAAACCGAACGGTCAACTGCCTTTGGCTATTTTCCCGGCTGAAGCCGGCAAGATATTCGGCCCTGAAAATGCACAGTCACAGGTTGATCCGAATGGAGGACTTTACCGTCACTGGGTTCCCGGAGATCCGTTGCGGGCCCTTGCAGGGCCAACCTATATCCAGAACGCAGATGTTATCTTCCGCTATACCTGCGACCTTGCCTGGCTCAGGAAAGAACTCCCGTCCATCAACCTGGCAGCCGACTATCTGGCAACCCTGGTTACCAAGACCGGTGCTGTGGCAGGAGCGGGTTATTACATTGAACGCCCCACGCGGGTTGAATATGACGGTGTGGCCCAATGTCATGTTATTGACGCCTTCCGCCGGGTGGCGGGATTGAACCAGGTTGCAGGCGACCAGGCCGCTGCGCGAATATATAGGGAACTCGCAACCCGGATCACCAGGAACTTCCATAACCGGTTCTGGAGAAATGACCAGTTTGCGGAATATATCCATCCCGAAAAAGGAGCCGTTAAGAACCACGGACTCACCGATACCGACTGGAGCGCCATTGCCCTCGACGTGATCACCCCGGATCAGAAAACCATCCTCTGGCCACGGCTGAAAAACGAGAAACGGTTTTATTATGATGGAATGCCCACCGGCATCGCAACCCTGCCAGACACGTATGAAAAATGGGAATCTACCTATGGCGACGTGTACGACCTGGCTGCGATGGGTCGCGTCTGGTATCTCGAAGCCGCAGCCAGAACTAAAATGCACGATGCCGCGGGACTTATCGAAACGATCCGTATGGTTTGCCGCCAAGGCCAGAAAGACGGATACTACTGGCGGGAACGCTACACGGAGGAAAAAGGCGGATACGGGGCACAAAAATATTGTGAATACCCGGCCAACCTGATACGCATCGTTCAGCGCTACCTGCTGGGGGTGGAGCATCGCCTCGACGGGAGCCTGTCGATCACCCCGACTGTTCCGGATGACTTCTGGGAAACCGGTTTCGGGCAGACCTGTTCCTGGCAGGGCAAAACCCTTTCCTATAAAATGCAGTCCGGGCAGATCCGAGGGGAATACTCCGGTGAAAATCCACAAAAACTATATATTAAGCTCGAAACTCCCTCGAACGGTAAAACAATACAGGCTACCATTGACGGAAGTCCTGCAACCTTCGCCGCTCGACAGGGCTGGATCGGTATTACGCTGCCGCCTGCAAAACCTGACAAACCCTGCAGGTTTGAAATCAATCAGCATTAAATATCAACAGAATCTTACTCTTTACTGCTTGTACCCTGTTAAGCAGAGTATCAGTTTTTCAGGATTTTCTTCACTTCCGTCCCGTTCCTGCCACTCAGTTCCACCAGGTAAACTCCGGCAGGTAAACGGCTGATATCGAGCCGGGTTTTTACTTCGGTGACCGGTTGTTCCAGGTATAATTTCCCCTGAACATTGAAAATGGAGATCCGGGTTTCCTGGCCAGGATAACCCGGATTCTCCACAACCAATTGATCCGTGGCCGGATTGGTATAGACGCTGAAGGGGGCCTGAATATACGGATTGTCCACAATACCCTGACTAACATCCGGTTTACAGGCATTGATGTATGAATAAGCCGATCCTGTTTTTTTCCAGATCAGGCAGGCAACCGATAAATCCTGCGTTTTCCAGGAACCGTCCAGGGTTGTTGAAAAGGACTTCGCAATTACCGTTTTGGCTTTGATAATACCCATTGCGATTTTTTCACCGAAAACCGAAGGGCTCATGGAAGCGCGTAAAACATCCATGTGATGCGCTGCATTTCCGATACCGTTTTGGGGAGCGATCACGTCATTTTCAATAAGAATGACAGACAAATAGAATTCTCCCGTTGTGTCCCGAAAAAACTCCGTGGTGGTATTGACTTTCAGTTCGGATCCGGCCTGCGTTGCCGTATAGGAACAATTGGCCAGCGGCGGAGCGTTAAACGTAGAATCCACAAGATCCTTAATATCGGTACGGGTGACATCGTCATAGATATATCCCCCGCTGTATGCGGTTGCATTCTTTCCGTTGACAAACCAGGCCGGGTAGTAATTGCAATCGTTAAACTGATTCATCAGTTCGCGGCAAGGTTGGTTATATAATGGGCTGCCCGACGAAATCTGAACCTGAAGCACGACTGCCTTGTCAATATTGTCTGCCCTGATTAAGTTTTGAAGGCTCCAACCCCATTCCCCGCAGTAAAAGCAAGCCGCCGAAGTTTTCTTGAATACCAGGGCCATGTGCGTTTGGGGGACCTGTCCCGCCAGGGAGGTGCTCAGAAGAACAGCGATGGCGGTTACATGAATGAGCTTTTTCATGATGTCAAGGTATTAAACCAATCCGAAACCGTAAACTCTTAACGAGAAAAAGAAGCTACTTTAGGGGAAATTTTCCGCCAGGGATTACTTTGCCTATGAATAGTTCTTCTGATTTGTCCGCCGATCCCTACCCGGGGAAAAGGATCATTGCCCTGGATATCATCCGCGGTATAGCCATCATCAGCATTGTCGTGCTGCACCGGTTGCATTATAACTGGTCGGCGGCGGGACCGGGCCAAACTATCGGCGACAGCGCGGCCTCATGGGTACTGTTCATCCTCTTCTACCTGATCACCATGGCCGGGATTTTTGCCCTGATAACCGGGACCGTAACCTCCCTCAGGGCTTACCAGAGAAACGCCGGAGGCAGATCCACCCCTATTCAACTGTTGTACGGAGGCTTGGCTACAGGCCTCTGGATACTGGCCCTTCATTATATCCAGCGCATTTTCCTGGCTAATGGATTCCTGGAAGGACGGTTCCCGGTCGGGATCCTCCTGGGCTGGATTCGAACGGGAGAAACGGTTCCCCTGGCACCGAACCTGTATTCCGATTCGAACGCCCTCTCGATGATCGGATCGGTGGTCATCTTCGTGACCTTTGTCCTGTTCCTGGTTTTACGCAGCCGAAAACCCCGGGATCTGAAAAGGGATATCCGGCTTTATATTGCACTGGGAAGCCTGATCCTGATCGCAACACCCATCGTCCGGTATGAGGTGGGACAATACAAAAACATCCTGACGGAAAATCAGAATTATTTCGGACTTACGCTCATCAACCTGCTTACAGGCGGATACGGCATCTTCCCCTTCCTGGCGTACGGTTTTTACGGATCCGCCATCGGGGCGGCACTAGCCGGCAATGTTACCCGGCTGATCCTGAAACGGGCACTGCTTCTCTCCGGTCTGGTCTTCTTCCTGACCGGCGGCGCCGGCTTTTTTATTCTCGGCGGATGGGACTTCACCAACATCTTTGCCAATACACTGACCAACCAGCTCCACTGGATCCTGTTCCGGCTCAACCAGCTTGGGTTTTTCCTGGTATTGTACTGGCTTTTCCTCTCCTTGGTTGATTTCGCAGCATCCGGCACGAAAGAACGGGTCCTGCGGATCTGTTATCCTGCAAGAGTGTTCGGGATGATGTCGCTCACCGTGTTTGTCTGCGAACCCATGCTGGCCGAATTGTTGAAGAAACTATGGGATCCTTTGTTCCCGGGCTGGAACGATCAGCTGTTGCCGGTACTGTTATTCGGTCTGCTTTGCCTGCTCATCTGGTGGCTCCTCCTTCTGCTCTGGTGGAAAACGGCCAGGTTTGCCGGTTCCATCGAATGGCTGGGTGCAACTGTCATCCGTCTCCTGTCGGGCAAGAAAAGCACCCGGTTCAGCTTAAGCTTCATGAAGGGCTCCGACTGACCGATTCTACTTCTGTCTATCCCCAGACTTCAGTCTGGGGTACACCACTCACAGGGCCGTGCTTTCACCTGCATATTCTGTCTATCCCCAGACTTCAGTCTGGGAGGAACCGAACCTGCTGACTCCACCCCAGACTGAAGTCTGGGGATAGACAGAGCTAACGGACTCTTCCGTTAACAAACGTTAATTATCGTTAATTAACTAAAATATCCGTTATATAACTGAAAAGTCCGTTATATATTTGAAACATGGAAAAACTGACAAAAAAAGAGGAACAGGCCATGCAGGTGTTGTGGACTGTTAAAAGAGGTTTTGTAAAGGACCTCCTCGAGAATTATCCGGATCCAAAACCCCACTACAATACGGTTTCATCGCTGATCCGGCTGCTTGAGGAGAAGGGGTACGTCGGCCATAAGGCTTACGGCAACACGCATCAGTATTACCCGCTGGTCACCCGGGAGGAGTACCGGAAAGAGTTTATTTCGGATGTGGTGGACAGCTATTTCGGGAACTCTTACATGAACGTGGTGTCGTTCTTTGCCCGTGAGCAGAATATCAGTGCCGACGAATTGAGGGAGATCATCAAAATGATCGAGAAAGGGCCGAAATGAGTCCCCTTGTTACCTACCTGGTGAAAGTTACCCTGATGTATCTTCTGTGCTTTTTATTGTACTGGGGACTCTTCAGGAAGGAGACTTTTTTCATCCGGAACCGGGTCTTTCTGCTGATCAGTCTGATCCTTCCGGCTCTGATCCCCCTGATCCACTTACCGTCGGATTCAGCAGTGGTGGATCTGATGCCGGAAGTCGGCATAGACCGCATTCTGATCGTGTCAAACAGCAGTCCGGCGACACTCCCCACTCCTGCAGTATCGGCGGCTGCAGAAATGGTTACCTCACCAGCCCCGTTCCCCTGGGAAACCATTGCTTTATGGATGTATCTGTCGGGAACTCTGTTTTTCCTCTTGCGGATGCTGTGGGGTTATTCCGGAATCATCCGTCTGATCATCCAGTCTGAGAGGAAACGGCTTGAAAAAATGATCCTGGTGATCACGCAAAGAAAAGTATCGCCCTTTTCCTTGTTCCGCTGGCTGGTGATCCCCGGAAATAAATTACAGCACAACGACCTGGATAAGATCATCCGGCATGAGACGATCCATTTCAGGCAATGGCACTCGGTCGACCTGTTGCTCTCGGAATTGCTGGTTGCCTTTCAGTGGTTCAATCCCTTTGCGTGGATGCTCAAGTCGTCCATTGTAAGAAACAATGAATTCTTTGTTGACCGGAAATGCCTATCCTGGTTCTCCGATGTGAGAGCGTACCAGTACGCATTGCTGGCAAGCAGCTTCGGTGAACGGAGGATTTCCATGGCCAATAGTTTTAATCAGGATTTAATTAAAAAACGAATCGAAATGATGAACAGGAGAAATACCAGGCTGATCAACCGGATCAAGGATCTGTTGATCGTGCCGTTCGCGCTATTACTGATTGTGGCCTTCTCGGCCTATTCGGGTAAGCCGGCCGAAACGGTCGTAAATTCAAACGAAGCTTCACTTTTGACTTCACAGCACGGAGCTGCGCCTCAGGATAAAGCAGCCCTTACAGACACTGCAAAAAGGCTGAACATCAGTTTCAATGGGATAAAGTTGATTATAACGGATCCGGCATCTGCCAAATCGTCACAGGAAGACATCCACATCTTGCGATTGAAAGATGCGGATAGCAAATGGACGGTACTGGCAAAAGAAGCATTCGACAAACTCATGAAAACCAAGGAGATCGATGAAGAAGCCACATTAATCCTGATAAAAACGGGAAAAGAGGACGTTGGTAAAAACGAGATTGTGGGAATTATGACGGCCGTTGATACCACTGGTCCCGGAACCGGTCGGGTCGCTCTGGAAAATCATGACGGTAAAATCTACCTGTCCGCCAGCCAGGGAAAGGCAAACACGCTTTATATAGCCGGCAAGGGAAAAGAAGGAATTAAAATAGGATTCTCAACGGAAGGCAAGGGAAAAGAGCTGCTGTACATTGTGGATGGAAAGGAATACAAAGCAGGCGAATGGACCCTTACAGATCCGGATCAGATTCAAGGCGTCTGCATCATTGATTCTGATGCGGCTGTCAAGGAATATGGCGAAAAAGGTAAAAACGGGGTAATAGTGATCACAACCAAGAAACGATAATCTTGAAACCAATGCAAGGATTGACCAGCCCAGCCAAAAAGTTTCTCCAAGGATTCACCGCCACCTGCTTTCTGGTGATCATTACGGCTTTTTTCCCGATAAATTGCCATGCACAGAGCATCATACCGGTTAAGGAAAACCGCGTTTCCGGTCAGGTTACGGTGTTTACCATTGAAGGACCGCAATCGACGAACATCGTGGTAATCGATTCGGATGAAGGCCTGGTGTTGATCGACTCGGAAACCTCCCCGGTGTTTGCAAGGGCCATCCGGAACCGGATCGACTCGGTTTACAACGGGAAAACCATCCGGTATCTCATCAACACTCATGATCATGGTGACCATGCCTACGGGAACCAGGTCTTTTCCGATGCCACGATCATCGGACACAACCGGTGCAGGGAGGAGATGGTTAAAAATCAGGCAGGAGCCGGTCGAACCGGGAAACAGATTTCTGCAGCCCTGCCATCGATGAAAGCGAGACTTGAAAAGCTGGATAAAAATTCAGATGCTGCACGCGAGTACAACAAGGTCATCACCTATTATTCGGGAATTGCAGAAGGTTTGGGGGAGAGTTTCAATCTGACTCCTCCGCAAATTACGTTTACGGATCAATTGGACCTTTATCTTGGCAACCTGTCACTTTCTTTGCGTTACATCGGCGGACTGGCCCATTCATACAGTGATATCCTGATCTTCTGTCCCGAAGAGAAATTACTGGTGACCGGTGACCTGATCTATAAAGACAATCTCTATTTCGATTCCGAACGAATTCCATTCCTGGGCAAATGGGCCGAGGTACTTGAATCTGTCCTGGCCGATAAGGAACAGGTCCGTTTCATTGTTCCCGGGCACGAAGAGTTGCTCCCGTTATCCTTATTGGAAGATCATCTGAAAACCATCCGTGAAAAGCAGAAGGAATTTTCAGGACGGGAATCGGCTTTCCTTGCATTTAAAAAAGAGTATGAAACCAATGGATTGCCAGCCGCAGTCAGGAAAAACAAGAAATTGTTTTCAGATACCAGGCACTACTATTTCCTGCATCCTGAATTTGATCAGTTTGCTTACCGGCTGATGCTGGATAATAAGTTGTCCGACGCATTGGAGCTGTTTACCCAGCTGGCCGGACTGTTCCCGGAATCATACATCGCATTTGACAGTCTGGGTGAGGTTTACCTCCGCATGGATCAGAAAGACAAAGCCCGGGATAATTTCAAGAAATCCCTGGCCCTGAATCCTGAAAATGACAACGCAAAACGCCAGCTTGAACAACTGAAATAACGGGGATGGCTCATCGGGAGAGTTCTTTGGCTTTCCGGTAGAATTCCGGGAAGTTACCCCCACAGGAGTCGAGCAGGTTCAAAAACTGAGGAACCTTCGAATAATAGGCTTTTACCGGTGCGATAAAGGCATTGTTGAGCTCGATGTCGGGCCGGTTTTTATGATAAAGTAATAGCTCCAGGGCATTAAATACTGAATCTTTTCGATGTAATATCGTTAGGCTATCCAGTCCCGAATGGTAGAGTGAATCCAGTCCGGCGCGCACAGCGAGGATCTGTTCCGCCCTGTGATGCTCCGCCTCCCAGCCCCGTGTGGCTGCCACTGCCTGGTCTTCCCGTCCGAGTGATCGGAACCAACGTACGATACCGGACTGTTCCACCGCGATCGCAAACGACTCGCTGAAATCGGAATCTCCCGGTTTGTATAATTCCTGATGGGCCAGCTCGTGAATGACCAATCCGGCCAGGTCAACGGAATCCATGGACAGCTGGGTGGAAAGGACCGGATCGCGGAACCATCCGAGGGTCGAATAACCACTGAACGGACTTATGTAGGTATCCCATCCTGCCCGTTTCTGTTCGTCGGCGAATTTCAGGGCTTTCTCCTTTGAAAAATAGCCCCGGTACACCACGCAACCGGCAATGGGGAAACACCACAACCGGGGTTCCACTGAAAACCGGGGGGCACAGTACACATTCCACCCCAGATACGGACCTTTTATATCGGAATAAACCGTGTAACTTTTGTTTTTAGGGAGCCCAAGTGCGTCCGAAGCAAAAGCCCTGATCTGCAATACCATCTTCAGCTTGTTCATCGCCAGGCTGTCGACCTCACCGGGCTTGATCCGGGAGATCGGCTTGCTGTTCCACATGATCCTGATCTGCCCCCCTGCCGCCTGGGAAAGATAGGAAACCGTGGAGCACCGGCTAAGGCCCAGGGTCAAGACCAGAGCCAGAAAAATGCCACCTGTGATCACCAGTTTCTTCCGGGCTTTTTTAACCATTGATCATTCCCCGATTGAATTAACAGTAAGAAACGCCTCAATACCGGTTCCAACTGCTCATTTCCTCAATGGATTTGCGCCTTTTCTCCCGGACCGGTGACTCGGAATAACCCACCGATATTAATAAAGCGACTCGCTTTTGGCTATCGATACCCAAAATCTTCTTCACCCTTTTTTCATCGAACCAGCCAATGATGCAGGTTCCAAGCCCGATGTCGGCTGCCTGAAGGCAGAAATGGCTGACCGCTATGCCCACATCCATTAAGCTGAATTCCTTACGGTTAAGGGCACCTCCCAAGGAAGACATCACCGTGCTTTTTTCAGCCACTACGGCAACCATCACAGGTGCCCCACTGACAAACCGGTTCATGCCCATCAGCATTGCGGCATCGGCCAGCTGGTTTTTAACATCCGGCTCCTCCGCCACGATAAATTTCCACGGTTGCGAATTATCGGCCGACGGCGCCAATCGGGCCGCTTCTATACATATCAGTAGCTTCTCTCTTTCGACCGGCCGGCCGGAATATTTCCGGTCGCTCTGGCGATGCCGGATCAACGTTGCGAAATCCATGTTCCTTAAATTTGAATTATCGGAATAAAGGTACCTGAAAATCGTTTGCCAATAAACCCGGATTACTGGCTAATGTGACATTTTCAAACATTTGACAATTTTTATACTTTTTTGTCTTTTGTTTGATTTTATCTTATCTTTGCTTCGATTTTAATATCAATGCTTTGGTAAACATCCAAGTCGTAAATCAATTAAGAATAAAGTTCCGTGCCACTGCTGCATTTACAAGAGCTCAACTCTATGAGTTCTTTAGGGAGCTGGATCCGGAGGTAAAAGAGACCACCATCCGTTGGCGGATTTATAATCTGAAAGAAAGTGGTATCATCCGCGCCATTGACAAAGCCTGGTTTTCTCTGGTCATGTTACCGCCATTCTTACCGGTTCTGGAAAACCGACAAAAGGAAATATTCGGACGAGTTACGAAGGAGTTTCCGGGCATTAAGGCCTGTATCTGGACTACCAAATGGATCCACGAGTTCATGCTTCACCAGCCTGGCAGGTCATTCAGCATTCTTGAAGTCGAAAAAGGCAGTGAGGAAATCGTGTTCAATCACTTGTCGAACACCAAGATGCGAAACATCCTTTTGCGGCCCGATCCCGATCAACTGGATAAATACATCAGCCCGAACTCCGATACTGTCGTAGTCAGACCACTGATTTCCAAATCCCCCGTTCAAAAATTGGGTACGTGTACGGTGCCTCTCATTGAAAAAGTCCTGGTTGATCTGTATGCAGACACAAAGCTGTTTACCCTTTTTCAGGGGAGTGAACTGGAATTCATTTATAGCAGCGTCCTGGAAAAATATTCGGTTAATGAAACCCGGATGCTCAACTATGCGACCCGACGGGGGAAAAAGCTGGACCTTGCAGTATTTCTCCAACAACTATCAACACATTCAAATTCAAACCCATGATTGACAAACAGAGCCTGACACGCGATTGGATATTGTCGAAAAAGAAAGAATTTCCCGGATCGGATCCATCCATTATCGAGAGGACCGTCTTCGCCCTTTATCTGATTGAGCAGCTTTGTATGTCCGGATTGGATTTTGTCTTTAAGGGTGGAACCAGTCTTATTCTTTTGCTTGAAGACCCGAAACGGTTTTCGATTGATGTCGATATTGTATTGCCGAGAGACTATGACCGATTCGATTTGGAAAAGAAGTTCAGTTATGTTCTGGCAGACGGCGTATTCATTCGATATGCTCTCGATGAAAAAAGAAGTTTGGGTGGGGGGATTCCAAAAGCACACTATCGGTTTATTTTCTCATCGGTCATCACTGAAAAAGAACAGGAGATCCTTTTGGATATTTTATTTGAAGATCCTTATTATCCAAGCCTCATCAAGAAACCGATTGAAGCACCCTGGGTTCTGCAGAGCGGACCATCGGTTGAAGTGGTGGTCCCGGATATCGAATCCATCCTTGGCGATAAACTTACCGCCTTTGCCCCTAATACCACAGGGGTTCCCTATCGGATAAAAAAGGAGCGGGAAATAATCAAGCAACTGTTTGATATCGGAGTGCTTTTTGATCAGCTCAAAGACCTGGAAAAAGTCAAGGCAAGCTTCTCTGCATTTGCCAGTGCTGAGATCGCCTACCGAAGCGAAAAAGGATTCGGTCCGGATGACGTTCTTGATGACATTATCAATACCAGCCTGATTCTTGCCAAGCGTGGTGACGAGGAAGGCCAGCAACAACGTGAAGATTTTGCTGAATTGCTAGAGGGAATAAGACAGTTCCAGTACTTTCAGTTCTCCGGCACCTTCAAGATAGAGCATGCCCAGGCTGCCAGTGCTAAAGCTGCCTATATAGCAGCAATGATCAGAACCAATTTTCAAGGTGAGCCTGCTAAGTTTCAGAATGGAACCACAATTAAACAGCCAATAGCCCTTCCCCAGGAATTCAATTTTCTGAATAAGAAGCTAAAATACGTTCCCGGCGGAGCACTTGCATACTGGAATCTGACCATTGAATTGTTGCACGGGAAAATTAAGCCATAAATAAGTCGGTAGCTAAGTCAGTGACTAAGTCCGCAACCAAGTCGATAAGTCAAAATAAAATGATTATCAGGGCAACACAATATCTCTACCGGCTATCCGGAGTAAACTGGCCAGGATTTTAGAGCAACTCTGACCAGGCTGCTGATCTTACCCATTGCCGCCAGATTTCTGGGGTGGTTTATTCAATGTGGGACATACAGGATTCGAACCAGTGACCTCTTGCGTGTGAAGCAAGCGCTCTGAACCGACTGAGCTAATGTCCCAAAAGGGTGTGGGTGTGGGTGTGAGTGTGGGTGTGGTGGATGAGTGTGGGTGTGAGTGTGAACGGGGGCAAAGATATAACTTTGTGCCTAACCCCAGACTTCAGTCTGGGGTATTATCAGCCTAACCCCAGACTTCAGTCTGGGGTATTATCACAGACCCGATCACTCGCTAACCCCTGACTTCAGTCTGGGGTATTATCAACTCACCCCAGACCTCGGCCCGGAGTGTTGCATAATCATCTCAGGCGGTCACAAAATAATGTAACTCATTTAGTTAGAATCGTGCTCAATCAACTGTCCGGCCCCTGAAAGGTCCTTTTTTGTACGGTAACTTTAGTCAATAAAAACCAAAATCGTACAAGTATGAAAAGAACTTTTCTCCTGTTGTTGCTGTGTCTGATTTCTGTAGCCGGATTCTCCCAGGTTACGAAAAAGGTCAACGGCTCGCCGACGAACCAGACCCGGGTCCTTGACGAATCCTCTCCCGTGGCAAAAGCCGGCGGGGATATTATCTGGCAAACCACTTTCAATTGGGGCAATCCCGCCGATCCCAACGGATGGACGCTTCCCGCAGGTTGGGAAATCAGGGACAACTCCGATCTGGGCAATGTTTGGATATGGCTTGGAGATTCGATCAAAGGCAGGTGGACCAACGAACGGGCCCCGTCGTTCTTTGCCTCCAGAAGTGACGGATTCATTGCCGTTCCCATGGACAACTATAACTTCCGTGATGGTGTTGCTACAAACAATGCTTCCGACACGTACATCATGACTCCTCCGATCGACTGTTCAGCTGCATCATCGGTGGTCATCTCATTAAGCCAATACTACCGGTTCTGCTGCGAAAACGACAACACCGGCCATCTGTCGCTGATGATTACCAATGATGAAGGAAGTCACTGGGCTACTTATGATTTGAGCTATGGCATCGGGCATAACACATTCACTCCTGTTAAATTCCGCAAGCCGGAAATCAATATCTCGGATGTTGCGGCAGGGATGCCTGGCGTCAGGATCAAAATCTACTTTCATGAAGTGCCATACTATTTCTGGGCTATCGACGACCTGACGCTTACCGAGGCTTACGTTAACGACCTGGTGCTGGAAGATTCCTGGTCGGAAATTAATTTCGGCTTTACCGATCCGATTGGTCACACCAATTTCGTACCGTTCACCCAGATCGGGATGAATTCATCCGTTGCCGGGAAAATAGGAGATTACCGGTTCACCGGTGCCCTCCTGAACAGCGGAACCGCCGATGCCGAGGATGCAACGGTCGATGTGCAGGTCTTGAAGAACGGAACCGAAGTGTTCACCGGCAGCTCGCCGGCTTCGACCATCTGGACCATCGAGCGCGACACCCTGACGGTGGCACAACAGTTTACCCCGACGGATTATGGGGACTACCACTTTATTCTTTCTGCAGGGAGCGTTAACGGGGAAGACAAGCCCGTTAACAATTCAGCCACCTATTCCTTCACGGTGAACGACACCCTGTTTCAACGTGCCGACATGTCGGCCGAATCCGGCACCTATACGGGTGTTTGGGCCGACGGGAACACTGCCGGCGATATTCTGGCGGTCCGGTATGATATCCGGTCTGCCTGCGAGGTCAATTCAATTACCGCGTGGATTAATTCTTTCACGCCATCCGTTTTCCCGACTTTCAAGTTTGTCGTTTTAAAGTATATGCCGGAAGATGACACCTTTAACGAGCTGATCTCTTCGGATGTTGTCGAGATGGATTCCAGCAAGCTGGGTTGGGTGACCTTGCCGCTGGTCAAGGATGGTGAAACCGAGTTTCTGGAGCCGGGGGAATATTATGCCGCCTGGGTTGCCTGGGCAGAAGACGGTCATGTGGGAATGAGGCTGGGATGGGATATGAACGACCGGGCCGAATTCACCGGGTACAGCCTGATCTATCTGGGCTCGATCACCACCTGGTACAATTCCGATAAACTCCCGATCATGGGGTTGAACCTGAATTCACCGGGCGGCCCCACACAGGCTCCGGTGACTTTTAACGTAAACATGAGCCGGCATATCGCGAGCGGCGAGTTCCATCCGGGAACCGATTTTGTCGATGTATCGGGTTCGTTCAACAGTTGGGGCGGATCGGCCCATCTGACTGATCCCGAAGCCGATGGAATTTATACGGTCACCATCGAAAACCTGCCGGTTGCGGGGGTGATCGAATATAAGTATCGTATCAACGGAGACGCCAACACATCCGAATATCCGAACGCCCCTGCCCGGAAATACACGGTCCGTTACTGGAATGTCCTGAATGACACCTATAACGGAGGCGTTACTGCGGGTATCGACCGGAACAGTCTCGTTTCAACATTCAGCGTTTATCCAAACCCAACCCGGGGCGCTTTCACGGTTGACATCGCCAACAGGCCTGCTGCCGATCTCATTATCACCCTGACCGATATGCAGGGCCGGGTTCTGTACAGGAAAACCATTAACGATGCCGTTTCCTGTCAGGAAACCATCGACGCCAACCTCTCGAAGGGCATGTATTTCCTGACCGTAAACCACGGAAAGGAGGCCAAGGTGCAGAAAGTGATAGTCAATTAACATACATAGAGTTGACAAGTTTCTTGAACTTGTCAACTCTATTTTACTGTCAACTCTATTTTACTAGCACCTGCCTGGTGGTTGTCTTGCCGGTTGTTACAACTTTTACCAGATAAATCCCTTTGGAATAATTGGTGAGATCGAATGATCTGCCGAAGTTTCCGTCCATGCCGGCAATGGTTTCGTCGCTGATCCGGCGGCCTGTCATATCGCTGACAGACAACCGGGCATCGCCTTTCAGTCTGAAGTACACCTCGAACCGTCCGTCCGTCGGATTCGGATAGACTTCAACCTTTTCAACCTCTTCCGCCACTTCAACCATACCACTGGTGTAATTGGGCTCCCATGTTGTTGTAAACATTCCTCTCCCATGCGTTGCCGCCAATACGGTATTATCCGATTTCCTGAATTTCAGCATATCGACCCTGACATTGGCCATGCCCGCAACATCCGGCTTCCAGACTACATTCTGTGCAAAAACATTATCGGTTGTCCAGATCCCTGTTTCGGTGGCCAGCATGACTTGCTTACCTGATTTCGGATGAAAGATCCCCCACCTGACCGGCATATCTGGCAGATTGGCCTCAACATTGGTCCACGACTGCCCTGCATCGGAGGATACCCAAACAGACGGCACTCCGTAATTGGAAAAGGTCAGGAGAACGGTGTCTTCTGTAAAACCCAGGTCGATGCTGCTGATATAGGCGGCAGGCAGTTCCGGTTTGGTGAGATCGGTCAACTCTCCGCCAATCATTGCATCGGTCAGGCGAAAAATCCTGCCGGCTTCCGTACCGATATAGATGGTGCTGGCGTCCATACCGGAATTCTCAAACCATTTGATGCTGGAATAGGGAACCGGGGAGTTCGTCGGAATATCCATCATCGGGCTGTTCGGAATCGGGGTCAACTGGTTGCCGACTAAACGGATCACCCTGAGCTTATTGGCATTAAAGCCTGTAAAATGACAGCCGTTGGCATACAGCACATTGTACTGATAGTCATAATCCATCGGGTTGATGAAGGTTCCGACATTGTAATTAAACGCTCCGTATAAACGGCCCTGGGTGGGCGTAATACTGGCATAATAGATCCAGGTATAATAAATTGTAAAGAGGTGTATATCAGGTTCATTCTGATCGATAAAGCAATATGCGCCGTCTCCCCCTCCGATCCGGTTGTTAACTGTGGGCCTGCCTGGTCCAATATACAGGAGCGTGCCGTTGTCCTGAAGTCCTCCCGTGAAGACTTCCGTTCCGGCATCCGGATGAATGGCGCAACTGTAAAACTGGAGGGTACTGTAATTCTGGTTCCTTTCGACAAAAACCGGTGAATCTTCTTTCGGCTGGCTCGTACTGAAGACGCCTCCATCCGTTCCAATCAGCATTTCGGCCGGATTCAACGGGTTGAACAGGAATGCATGGATGTCGGCGTGGACGTAATGGGTTTGTTGTTCAGCCGTTCCCGGGGCCCAGTAGGATAATTGCTCCCATGTCTGACCGCCGTCCATGGATCTGCAGACATCCAGTCCTCCGATCCAGACAATATTGGCATCCGTAGGATCCACGCCGAGAGCGAGCGCATGCCAGGCAAGGTTTGCCGCAGAGGTATAGTTTACATCAGGATGCGGAAGTTCCGTCCAAGTGGCTCCCTTGTCGGTCGTCTTCAGAATGAACCGGCAGTCGTATCCGACAAACTGGTCGCCCCGTATATAACCACCGGCAACTCCCGCATACAGGATTGAAGGATTCGACGGAGCCTTGGCCAGCATTACCCTGCCGGGATATTGGTAAGGTATGCCGTTGCGGTCCCATACTTCCTGGACAATGAGCCGGTTATAATAAGTATCCATGACATTCCAGTTGATACCGTCGGTTGATGACAGGATACAGGCTGCGCCGGTCCGGTCGTTACCGCGGTAGGTAGTCCCGACAAAGATCTTGGCTCCATCGGCAGAAAGCTCGATATCCGAAGGCAGGTAGGGACGGCTGGTACCCGGTATCAACGGCAGGACCTGAGTCCAGGAAACACCGCCGTCGGTTGAGCGATAAAGGCCGTCGGACGGCAGGCTTTCGTGCAGGGTCCCCTTGTAAAGCCCCGAAACCACTCCGGCATAGAGCACGTTTATCCCGTTTTCCTTACGGATAACCAGATCGGTAATGTAGGCCCAGTCGCTGGTAGAAGACATCAGTACCCACGTCTGGCCGCCATCGGTGGATTTCATCATGCCGATGCCCCGCGTGGAGGATTCGCGATAGATATACAACGCGGTCTGGCTTTCGCCTGTTCCCAGATAGATTACCTGAGGATTATCCGGGTCGCTGACCATGGCGCTGACCGACAGGTTAGCCCAGAAGTCATTGACCGGCTGCCAATCCATGCCGTTCCAGGGATCATCGCTGGTCCAGAGGCCTCCTGTCACGGATCCCGCGAACACCCTGCGGCCGGCCGGATCGTTCGGATCCGCAAAAAGAACCCTTGTCCGTCCGCCCATATCGGTAGGATGAGCCGTCCAGGCAAGATTGCCACCGGTTGATTTCAGGGACTGTAAATCGTGGGTATAATCCCAGGCTTCCCGCAAGCGAGCGGCCGGGACTGCCTTCAGTGCAGGATCAACGGTTTTTACAAATTCCGAATAGGCTGCCATATCCGGACTATCCTGTCCAGCCTCTCCTTCCTTGTCCTTGGGAGCTTCTTTATAATCAGCCGGAATGGTCCGGGCTGATAGGAGAAGGAATTTTTCGTACGATTCCCGGGTACTTTCCCGGCTTATTCCGAACACTATCGCCAGAATAGCGGCCGGTACAAGCACGGCGGTACCGGTGAACCAGAGTTTACTTTTTTTCATGATTGTAAGGTTTTGGGATTAATTGATGAAACATGGCGCCCCGGGGTTGTCTTTTCAAACAGGCAAAGGATGAGACCAAAGACACACATGGGGACATGTAACTTTTTGATACGAAGTTAGATCAGGGTTTTAGGGTAACAAAGGCAGTCGTAAAGCCGAACTGCCCATCCGTCAATTCAAACGACCGTTACCAGGGCCACCAATCGAATGAGAGGGATGAAACACTAATTTTCTGCTATAACCGTTAGTTAAATGCTTAAACCTTAAAAAATTGAACCAACGTGAAACAGCAGATTCTTGAAAACATCAACGACCCCGACCGGTTGGAGAGCCTCTACCGCCAGGATCCATCGGTTTTTGACAAGTGTTTCTCCGAAATCTCCGGTGATTATGATACGCCCCTGGTCAGGTTCTGGACCATCCGCCTGGCCCCCGAAAGAACAATCGCGAGAACGGGATCCTGGTTCCGGGATCTCGTTGAGGTGCTTGCCATTGCCGCTTGTATTGCCATCCTGGTCCTGATTCCGGCCCTATTCAAAGGAGTCGACAAGGAGTTTTTTTATCTCAGGGATATTGCACTTATCGCATTTGCCGGGCTCTTCGCCTATTCCTTCCAGATCAGCAAGGCTTCCAACCGGAAGATTGTAATGCTCTATGGAGCTATTTTACTCGTTACTGCGCTGTATATGAACCTGTTGCCGGCAGGTAAGAGTGATTCTGTGCTGATTGCCTGTTTGCACGTTCCGCTGATGCTGTGGTGTTTCTTCGGATTAGCCTGGCTCCGGTTCGATTATCGCAGTTTGCCGGGCCGGATGGATTTTATCCGGTTCACCGGTGAGCTGGCGATCATGACCGGGTTGATCCTGCTGGCCGGCGGAGTGCTAACGGTTGTCACGCTAGGCTTGTTTGATGTAATCGGGATGGACATCGAGCGGTTTTATGCCGATTTCATTGCCATTCCGGGTAGTGTGGCGGCGCCGGTGATCGCCTGGTACCTGATCCGGACTTATCCCGGCATCACCGGAAAGATCGCCCCGGTCATTGCGCGGGTTTTCACCCCGGTGGTCCTGGTCACCCTGACCGTTTACCTGGTTTCGCTCATTTTTTCACACAGCCGTATCCTGGAGAACCGGAACCTGCTGATCATTTTCAATGTCATGCTCCTGGGTGTCCTGGCGCTGATCCTGTTTTCCATCTCCGGGATCAACACGGCAACCTCCTCTAAAAACACACTGCTGGCATTGTTTTTCCTGTCGGTCCTGGCCATTGTCATCAACTCTGTTGCACTGATAGCCATCATATCAAGAATAACCGATGGATTAACCCCTAACCGCACGGTGGTTTTAGCCACCAACATTCTCGTTTTTCTTAACCTGATATTGATTGCCGTGAAGCTCTTCCGTTCCTGTTTCAGAGGCGATTCTATTGAATTGGTTGAAAAATCCGTTGCCCGGTATCTCCCGGTTTATGCCGGCTGGACGGTTTTAGCGATATTCCTTCTCCCGCTGGTATTTGGATTCAGGTAGGCTTCGCTGACGGGTCCCGGCTGATGGTCGCCGTTCCGGGAAATCCTGAAAGACTCTTCTTTCAGTTTTTAATGCACCGGTACCACGCATCAAACTCACTCACGTCCGTGGAAGACCAAAAATAGGCGAGCGTGCCCAAATAATCGAAGCCGGTATCGCAGTCGCTGGTGCCGGTGAGCTGCTCTGTCTGAAATAAGAAATGTTTTGTCCAATATCTGTAACTTTCGATGTTGAAAAATGAGAAAATCATGGCTCTACCAATCAACATACGGAAATTAGTACACGGTAAAGTTGTGGAATGGGAACGTTTGGAATTTAAGGCCGGCTGGAACGGACCATTCCTGAAAAGCCCAGGAGCAAGCGGCGAAAACAAAAGCTGAAATTAAAGGAAGAAAACTTTTAAAAGAATAAAGGATGAAAGACTTTGAATCAATCCGCGAGGTCTGTGAAACTAGCAGCAGAATTTCAAAAACCGTCATTGACGACTTTCTCATATATTATGCCGCCGTCCTTTACAAACTAGATCGCACCATGACTGAGGCATTTGCTGCTTACAGGCATGTTACCAATGAACTTGAAAAAGAGTGGGTAAACCGGTTAAAGGCTCAGTACCTGGCCCATCAAGTTTTCAAGTCAGGCGGTCTGATCCGGAAAATGCTCCCGCATGCGGAATTGAAAAAGTTTGGCAGGACTGAAATGGAATTTCTGGAGCAGCATGCCCGGCAGCCATGGCTTTTTTGCTTCAGCAGGATTATTGAAAATCCAGCCACTGATTTCTTCGGGATGGAAGATATCCTCACCGGAGATCAATTCCTTCTATTCTCCCCGGGAATATCAGATACCAACAAAAGCCAGACGACATCCGTTTGGTTTAACCTAATCGGTTTTAACGGTTTCTGCTGGCAAAGCTATGGCCCAATTGGGGCATACAAGAGTTTCGAACCTGATGACATTTTCTTTTTCGCAACCGAGCTTGACCGGAAAATTGAAGCGGAAGAAGATATAGTCAAAAGCATCGACAGGAATCCACTGCCCTACATGATGTTATTATCCGGGGCGAACTATCCGATCACGGTCCATAAGCAGGACCAAATAATACAAGCTTATTCGGAATATCCCGTAGATAAGGTTGATACTGTGGCATTAAAAAAGAGTTTCACTTCGGAATATAGTCATGAAGTTTACCGATTTACACTGAAGAGATGGGGCGGGCATCCGCATTTCGCCCAGTTCTATTTTGATGAAAACAAAAAAATTGTTCTCCTCACCGCTTCCACCGATCGTGGTTTTTTGGCATTGGTGGACGCCATCAACCAGTTCGGCTATCGGTTTTCAGAAGAACCTGACATCCGGGTAAATATGTCCATGCTGATCACCTCCGAAAAGATCCTCAGAAAAAAGATCAGGTTGAATAAATACGATGACTTGTTCCATGTTGAAAGTTCACCGGAGGAAAAAGAATCTCTCAACAAGGTGAATTACTTTATGAGTCTGATCCTCCCCGATATTAACTCAGGCCGGGTACCGGATATTGAAAAATATGCCGCCAAAGCTGACCTCGATATCGAAACAGCCAGGAATTTTTATAACGCAGTTACGGACAAACTAGGGGCAATGGGTCGGCGGAAGGGCTAATGACTCACTATAGCTATAATGATCGTAGAAAATTGAAGTACTATGCAAATTCCACTGCAACAATTTGAAAGTTACATCGATGAACCCATTCTGGAGAGAGGACTGGGCTATTTCAGAAAAGGGGCCGTAAAGGATGTTGAAGAAGTCTCCCGGGGGCAATTCGAAGCGATCGTGTCGGGGAGTATGGACTACACGGTCCATTTGGAAATTAACAGCGGTTTTGTAACGGAATATGAGTGTGATTGCCCGTACGATTTGGGACCGGTGTGCAAACACGTTGTGGCTGTACTATTTTACCTGCAACAGGAAGAAATGGACCTCAGCCGGCCGCGGAAAAAGAAAACACCGGTTGGAAAACCTTCAAGAAAGAAAACCGTTGAAGAACAGGCCCGTGAATTGATTGGAAAACTTTCCCACGATGATTTGAATCATTTCATATTGGAACAGTGTATCAGCAACCCTTCCTTTCGTCAGGTTTTTATTACCGAGTTTGCCTACCTGGTTTCAGATGAATCAAAGGAAACTTATAAGCAACAGATACGGTCATGTGTTTCCAGCATAGCAAAACGGCAGGGTTTTATTGATTGGTCAGGCGCGAATGCCATTGAAAGATCCGTCGATAATTTACTTCTCACGGCACAAAAACACCTGGACCAATCCCACTATCAAAGCACTGTGTACATTGTCTGTGCGATTATGGAAGAAATGACACCTCTTTTGGAATATGCCGATGATAGTGACGGGGCTATCGGGGGCCCGATTGAAGAAGCTTTTGATATGTTGCACCAGGTTGCCCAATCACAAATACCGGATAGCCTGAGGTCAGAGTTGCTGGATTATTGCCTGACAACCTTTGATAAAAACATTTACAGTGACTGGGACTAGCATCTTGGCCTGTTGGATCTGGGCTTAAGCCTTGTCAAAACCGAAGCGGAAGGCGATAAAGTCCTTGCTTGTATGGATAAGTCAAAGGCTTCAGACTACACGCAGGAAAGGGTTCAACTGATCAAATGGGAATTACTACAAAAAATTAAAGGATCTGAAGAAGCAGAGAAATTCCTCATGGAGAACCTGGCAAATTTCCGCTTACGAACAATCGCCATTGAAACCGCTATCAGAGACGTTAACCTCGACAAAGCCATCGGCATAGCCCGGGACGGTATCCAAGCTGATGCGAAAGACAAACCGGGTTATGTGTATAACTGGTATGACTGGCTCCTGAAAATTGCGATGATTCAGAAAGACACCGACCGGATCATTGAGTACGCCCGGTTACTTTTTGTTCAATCAAATCACCATGATCAGGACTATTACCTATTGTTAAAGAAAACGGTGATCCCAGATCGCTGGAAAGCCTTTGTTGAGGTCCTCATCACCGATATTCAAAAAGGATCCCTCTGGTATCCATTTGACACAATTGCCGGTATTTTCATTAAAGAAGAATGGTGGAACCGCCTTTTTGACCTATTAAAAACACAACCCTCCCTTCACCGTGTTGAGGCTTATGAAAAATATCTGGCTTCCGGATATTCGAGTGAGTTGGTTGGCATGTATTCAAACGGGATTCTTTCGATACTCCCAAGAAGTTCAACGAGAAAAAACTACCAGGAGATATGCCGGTACCTGAGACGGATGAAAAAGCTGGGAGGAAATGATCAATGTAACTCCTTATCAGGAAGATAAAAACGGAGTATCCGCGCCGAAGCGCGCTCATGGAGGAGTTAAGCCGGGTTTGAGCAATAATTTGTGCCTAAATACCCCAGTGACGATGATAGCGCCAGGTACACTTTTACTCTGGTCCTAAAAGTCAAGGTACCCCGTCGCCCATTTAGTGGCCGCACAGATTCAGGTACGCGTCATTCCTGAACTCCTGTGAATTGCAGCAGCCCGGCAACCATGGAGGCCGTGTAACTTATCCTCATCTTTAACGTCATAATTTTGATTACTCCGACTGATGATGAACCGCAGCATTGCCCTTGTTATATTTCTCCTGGCACTTCTTCTGGCTTCCTGTCAGCCGAAGGTTGGTCCAGTTAATTCCCCGGGTGACCGGGAAGAGGTATCAGCTACCGATTCACTGCCACCCTGCCCGGAGCCGGACCGGTTGCATCGATACATCCGGGTGCCATTGTCATACAGGAATCCCTCCATGGGCTCATTCGGGCTTTATTATGAACTCGACAGCACCTATGATCCGTCAAAACCCACCGTGATGGTCGTGGCGGATGCCCAGACAACCGAAAGCTCGGTAGGTCGGGCCGATTATTTCAAGAATTCTTTTGAATTGTCCTATAACGTGGTGACCTACCAGTACCGGGGATTTTTCTGCTCCCGGATCGATGCGTTCAATAATGGCCGGCCAACCGATTGGAAACTGGCGTTCGAGGTACTTAATTCCGATAATGCGGTGGAGGATATTGAGCGGATCCGCCGCGACCTGGAGATCCCCCGTGAAAAATTCTTCATTGCCGGCGGATCCGGAATGGCTGTGCTGGCCCTTAAATATCTCTCGGTTTACCATGAGCAGGTCAGCAAAGCCTTTCTGCTCAGTTTTTTCAAGGATGCGGCGGGATGCAGTAACGGTCCGCTTCTATATTTCGATCATTTTCTCGACGAACACAGGCTTAGAGAGTCCTTCATGAACATCACAGGGAACAGGACAGTTCCGCCCGGTCAGCTCTATTACATCATCCAGCGGCTCTTGTATGAAGATCAGGATAAAACGGTCAGGATGATTGAAGAACTGGCGCAGGGTAATCGAACGCTCTATGATCAGCTCGACAAAGAAACGGGCAGTGTCGGGGATTTCATCAGGGATGGACAGAAGTGGCCCCATTTCACGGTGTTTATGTATGAAACCAACCTCCCGCCAGCTAACGGGAAGCTGGATATCAACTATCCCTATTATGCCATCGGGGAACCTTTGCAGAAGCTGGCGGCAAGGGGCAAAATTCCCTATTCATACTGGGACGTGAAAAATCTGGATAAGGTATCAACCGAAGTGTTCATTGTCGGCGGGTCGTACGACCAGGTGATCCCGGTCTCGGCCACCGAACCCGTCCGCGATCTGCTTCCTCATTCGAAAATGGCTGTTTTCAAGGGGTACCACTGTCTCAACGGCAACAAGGAGCTCCGTAATCCTTTGATGGAGAGTTTCTTTACCTATGGATATGATTCCCCGCAGATGGATTCCCTGCTGGGTACCGAGCCGTTACGGTCGGCGTTGGTGTGGGTGCGGTGAGATGTAAAAGGTTATCGCACCTTTATCCTTTGTATCTAAACCTCCTGGCAACAAACCAGCCGATGACTGAAACATGCATGGCAATAAACCCCATGGAAATAGCAACTAAGCTGTAGCGAATACCGGCCCAAACCAGGGTTGAAGAAATCTCTCCTGCATTATCTACTGCGTCCGCAGCTTGAAATAGTCCGATTATCAAACGAATAATCGGATAGGAAAAACTAAAGAATCCGAGAAGCAGGATACAATCTGTCAATAATACGGAGCTTTTTTTGTGTTTCACACCACGGGTGATAACCAGTGCAATCAGGATCAGTGACATGAAGCACATAATCCAGATAGGTATTGTTCTTCCTTCAAAAATCGAGTTTGTTGTTTCCAAGGTTGTGAGTTTTAAGTGGTTGGTAAAATTTGATGGATTGTTGTTATGGTTGTTATGGATTGTGTTCCACTAAGATACAGATAATCTGGGATAATGAAATGAAGTTGGATATCAGGGTGATAATACAAGACAACCGTCTTTCCCCCCCAACCAAAAACGACCTACCGCCTTCCGCTGTAAGTCGTTGATTTCCTTTGTGAGACATACAGGATTCGAACCAGTGACCTCTTGCCTGTCAAGCAAGCGCTCTAAACCAGCTGAGCTAATGTCTCGAGGCGGGTGTGGACGGCAAAGATAAAGCTTCTGCTTCAAATCCCAAAAACAGCCTATCGGGAAAATTCCTAACTTGCAGCGCAAATCGAATGAACATGGCACGAATGACTTTTTTAGTAACCCTTTTGTTAACCATCGGTATGATGAGCGAAAACCAGGCCCAGCAGACAAAAGTTCTGATGAAAACCTCCATGGGAGATGTGACCATCCTTCTCTATGACGACACCCCGATCCATAAGGACAATTTTATCGAGTTGATAAACAAGAAGTTCTATGACGGCATCCTTTTTCACCGCGTGATCCCGGGATTCATGATCCAGGCCGGCGACCCGAACTCGAAAACGGCCCAGCCGGGCATGCGCCTTAGCTCCGGCACCCCCGGATATACCATCCCGGCCGAGTTCAAACCGAATCACATCCACAAAAAAGGAGCCCTCGCCGCAGCACGTCAGGACGACAACGTAAACCCGAACAAAGAATCATCCGGATCACAGTTCTATATCGTAACGGGCAAGGTTTGGTCAGCCAACGAACTGACCCAATTCGAACGGGATGGCTATCACCCGAAATTCACTCCGGAACAGAAAACCATCTACACTTCAGCCGGCAGATACCCGCCACTGGATTACCAGTATACCGTTTTCGGCGAGGTGACCCAAGGTATCGAAATCGTGGAAAAAATCGGCAATGCCCCCCGCGATGCTTCCGACCGCCCAAAAACCGACATAAAGATCGTTTCAATGACCCTTATTAAATAATTCAATCCGCCCTGCAGGGGCGGCTATTAAGTGACCCTCGGTCGTTGACCGGGGGTGTATAAGTGACGCTTGACTGACATGATTGACAAAATAAAGACACTGATAGCAGAGGTTGAGGCTTTTACGGCAGCTACACCGGAGCAGGTTGAAGAGTTTCGTGTCAGGCTGTTCGGCAAGAAAGGCGATATCACCCTGCTGTTCGAACAGTTCAAGG
>CAZJNQ010000027.1:0-9692 GCA_964547475.1 uncultured Porphyromonadaceae bacterium | reverse complement strand
GTCAGGCTGTTCGGCAAGAAAGGCGATATCACCCTGCTGTTCGAACAGTTCAAGGAAATCCCGCCCCAGGAGAAGCGTCCGATCGGCCGGGAGCTGAACATTCTGAAAAACCTGGCAATCGATAGAATCAGGAACCTCCAGGAGCAGCTGAAGAAAACCGGAAAGAAGGATGCCGGACTGGATCTTACCATGCCCGGGGATCCCATCCGTCTGGGCTCAAGACATCCGGTTTCCCTGGCGCGCAATCAGATCATCGATATTTTCGCCCGGCTGGGTTTCGTGATCTCCACAGGACCGGAAATCGAGGACGACTGGCACATTTTCACAGCCCTTAATTTCCCTCCCGAACACCCGGCAAGGGATATGCAGGATACCTTTTTTATCGGGCAGGATCCCGATATCCTCCTCCGCACTCAAACCTCTTCGGTCCAGGTCAGGGTGATGGAAAACCAGAAACCCCCGATCCGCACGATCAGCCCCGGCCGCGTTTTTCGCAACGAAGCCATCTCTGCCCGCTCCCACTGTATCTTTCACCAGGTTGAAGGCCTTTATATCGACCGGAACGTTTCGTTTGCCGATCTGAAACAGACCCTCCTTTATTTTGCCAGGGAGATGTTTGGCCAGGCTACCCGCATCAGGCTTCGCCCGTCGTTTTTTCCCTTCACCGAACCCTCTGCCGAGATGGATGTTTCCTGCTCGATCTGCGCGGGCAAGGGCTGCACGCTCTGCAAACAGACCGGCTGGCTCGAGATCCTCGGTTGCGGCATGGTAGATCCCAATGTGCTTGAAAATGTCGGCATTGACAGCCAGGAATACACCGGGTTTGCCTTCGGCATGGGCATCGAACGGATCGCCCTCCTCAAATACGGAATCAAGGATATCAGGCTCCTGTTCGAAAACGACGTACGGTTTCTGAAACAGTTCAGCTCTGCGCTGTAAGAATAATTCGCTTACGCTCATGAATGGCTCGCTGCGCTCGCGAAAGACTCGGCTTCGCCTCGTGAATAATATGCTTCGCGTATGAATAGTTCGGCTTCGCCTCACGAATAATCCTCGTGATGCTCGGATAAATTAATTCAGGCCGAAGGCCTCATTCGCGACCGGAGGGAGCTATTTGCGAGCGCAGCGAGTTATTCACGAGGCGCAGCCGAGTCATTCGCGACCAAAGGGAGCTATTTGCGAGCGCAGCGAGTCATTTAATTTGTATCTCGTACGTAATAAGTACCCCCTTCTTCAGCGTCGCGCTGACTCCGCAGTATTTCTCCTGCGACAAATCGATGGCCTTTTTCAGCTTCTCCGGATCCGGGTTTTTGCCCCTGAAAACGTAGATCAGGTGGATTGCTTGATAATGCATGGGGTGCTCCTCTGTTATGGTTCCCTGAAGCTTGATTTCAAAGGATTCGACATCCTGGCGCATCTTGCGCGCCAGCGAAATGACATCCATCCCGGTGCACCCCCCCAGGGAGGCCATCAGAAGGGGTTTCGGTGTGGGCCCGAGGTTCTTCCCGCCCGCAGCCGGTAGGGCGTCCATGATCACAGAATGCCCGTCCACATTGGCTTCAAAAGCCATGTCCCCTTTCCATACAACCGATATCTCTTTGTTCATCTCGACGTTATTTGTCCGGATTAGAACATGAAATTATTATATTTGTCAATCGGACAAGTGACTTTTATCAGTTTTTTGAGTTCCGGTTTTGAAGTTAAAGAAGAAGAAAGGTGATGAAAAACCTTCAGAACGTTCCTGTTTGCGATGATTGCATCCTTAAGGGCCACTCAATCTTCAAGGACCTGACCCCGGAAGAACTGGAATCCGTCAATTTCGGAAAGGGATGCAGTCTCTATAAACGGGGCAATATCATTTATCACGAGGGACACCGGATCAACGGCTTCTACTGCCTCCAGAGCGGTATCATCAAAGTCTACAAAACCGGTATGGATGGCAAGGAACAGATCATTCGTTTTGCCAAGGAGGGTGATATCATCGGGTTCCGGTCGGTCCTAAGCAAGGAACTGGCCTGCACCACCGCCAAGGTGATCGAAGACGCAGTGCTCTGTTTCATTCCATCGGAAAATCTCTTCCAACTGGTAAAGGAAAATGCGGCTTTCTCCATGCAGCTGATGCAGCTCACCTGCCGCGAGCTCGGCGAAGCCAATAATTTCATTACCGATATTGCACAGAAAACCGTCAGGGAACGCCTGGCAGAGATCCTGCTGATCCTGATGGACAGTTTCGGTCTCGATAACAAGAAGGTCCTTCAGATCTCGCTTACGCGCGAGGAGCTGGCCAACATGGTCGGAACCGCCACCGAATCGGTTATCAGGCTTCTCAGTGAGTTTAAGGCCGATGGCCTCATCGAGCTGCACGGCCGAAAGATCAGCCTGCTCAATATCCCCGCCCTGCGGAAGATATCCAATATGTAACGGAAAACAGCCCCCTGATCATGCGAAAGAATCCTTATTTTTCCTGGGTCTATCATTTCGGAAGGTTCTGGATAACATTCAGTTACAGATATATTTTCTATCGCAGGGTGGAAATCCGGGGTCGGGAAAACTTCAGGTTTGATGAACCCCTGATCATTGCCCCTAACCATCAGAATGCCCTGATGGACGACCTTGCGATGGTCACTTCCCTGAAACAACAGCCTTTTTATGTTGCCCGTGCGGATCTGTTTCATGCAAAATGGATCGTCTGGTTATTTAAGGTGATGCACATGATGCCTATTTACCGCATCAGGGACGGCTATGAAACGCTGGAAAAAGACCAGGAGGTTTTTAACCGCTGCGGCGAAATCATCAGCGCCGGCAATACCCTTGTCATTTTTCCGGAAGGGAACCATAATGCCCAGCGTTTCTTCCGTCCCCTCAAAAAAGGCCTGGCCCGGATTGCTTTTCAAACAGAGGACAGGCATGATTTCACATTGGGGCTTAAGATCATACCCACCGGCCTTGATTTCTCGAACTATGACAATGTGAGAGGCCGCCTGACGGTCAGTTACGGCACGCCCATCACGATAACCGACCTGAAAGAGGTTTACCGGGCCGACCCCCAGCGGGCCATGAAGGAACTCAACAGGCGCATCACGGTCAATATCGAACCGCACATGATTGAGATACCCTGGCTGGATATCTATGACTCGGTAATGGACCTGCGCCGTATCTATGGCCAGCGATTCAGGGAATTGAGAAACCTGCCCGGAAAAACCCTGTTCAACCGGTTTGATGCTGACAAGGAAATGATCCGCCTGATCGCAGCGGTCCGCGAATCAGACCCCGAAGGGATCGCTCTTTTGAATACCCGGATCACTGAATACCGGGAGCTAATGAAAAAATACAATTTCCGGCACCATATTCCCGCCCATGCACCTTATTCCTTTTGGTATCTCCTCCTTAACACGATCTGTCTGGCCATCGGATTTCCGTTCCATATTTATTCGCTCATTAACAATTACCATCTTTTCCGGATACCGGCCTGGTTGTCGCGCCACACCTTCAAGGATCCCCAGTTCCGTGCCACGATTGCTTATATTTCCAGTATGGCTGTTCTGGTCCCGCTGTTCTATATCCTGCAGACCCTGGTCATCGGACTGATATTCAATACGTGGTGGATCTGGCTGCTCTACCTGGTCACTCTTCTTCCGTCAGGAGTTTACATGCTTCATTACATGTTCTGGAATCGTAAATGGCGCTCCCGCATACGCTGGACCTGGCATGTTTCGCGCAAGAATCCTGAAGTCCTGCGCATTGCGGAGCTCTACAGGGAGATACACGGGCAGATGGATAATTGGACTCTCCGCTAAAAGAACGACCGGTTATTGTTTGATCACTGCCGCACTCACGGTTTTCCCATCCGTGCCGGTCAGGGTAAGATAATACCTGCCCGCCGGAATACCGGGGATGCTCAGGATGACCGGGCAGCCCGGCAATAGGCCCTCCGAAAGCCTTTTCACTCTGATCAACTTTCCGTCTGAAGCCATCATCCTGACAGTGACCGTGCCGGCCATCAATCCATCGGTGGCAACCGAGATCCGGTCGATAAACGGATTGGGATAAATCCGAAGGGCGTTTTCTGGTTGACCAACCGGGACATCCCCAATGCCGTTGAATGTTTCGATCCTGAAATCCCAGATTCCCCGGCCATAGGTGCCGAAGCGTGCGGTTTTCAGTGAAGGTACATAATCAACCGACCACCAGGTCTGCTGGGGCGCCCCCGAACCCGATAGATCGAACCACTTATCCAAGGCCTTGATATAAACCCATGGGGCGATCTCAGACGCCGCGAAAAGCAATGATCCGTCCTCGTTGCTCACCATTTCGAATATCAGGGTGTTTTTGAGCCCGTTGTTCAATTTCTGGAATGTTTCTCCCCCGTCATGGGAAACCCAGACCGAACTGCCCGAATAACCACTGCCGGCAAGGTAGATGGTATTGATATCCCGGGGCGAGGGAACTATGGAATTACCGTAAAAATAATGTGAACCCGGACCGGTGCTGGTGGACTGGGTCCAGGTTGTGCCATGGTCGGTTGAATAAAAGAACTTGCCTTCTGAATTCAACACGTACATGTAATCGCGATTAATGTGCGAATAGGCCATGGCAGATATCCACGCGTTACCATTCGTTCCGCTGAAATCATAGGGTAATTCGGTATGGACAATAGCGGTTGACCGGTATTCCAGGAGCCAGAGATGGCTGCCGGATGAGGTGGTGCCACAGGCGATCCAGCAACGGTTGGGAAAATAGGGATCTTCCATGAGCGGTGGCATCCAGTAATGATTATTGCCCTTGAAGTCCCATGTTGACATGGCTGTACTATTCGCCAGATCGGGGTAATACATTGCAAAACCAGGATAAACGGTCCAAATGGAGATGCCCCCATCGCCGGATACCAGGTGGCCATAATCGCCGCTGATGGTCTGTTCAAAAGCAACTTCTCCTTCGTTAGCCTCCAGGGTTCGCTGGAAACCCTGGTCCTGGGCCCCGGCATAAATAATATGGTTTTGTGTCCTGTGTGTATAGGTTGAATAGTACTGGCTGATATTCAGATCTTTGAGTGATACGTTCCTGACGGTTTTCATCTGATCTGATGAAAGGAACGTGCCGCCGTCGGTGCTTATGTACGCTATTTCACGATTATCGGGCATTTTGAAAAACTCGATTTCGGGAATATCCGCATGCAGCTTGTTGAGCATATCGCCATAATATTCGCCCCATCCGTTCACGGCAATCCAGGTGGGTCCGCCGTTCTCGCTCCGGTGAGCTTCCACTCCTCCAAAACCCAGTAGCCGGGGATTGGCTGTTGAAACCCCGAAACTGTTCGACATGAACGGTCCTGCGTTTGTTTCTCCCCTGTACCGCCAGGTTTTTCCGTTATCATCAACCCCGAAAAAACGGCTTTTCCCTTCAATCCGGTACATCGCGTAGAGGTAAGTGACAAGGTTGAGCCGTGTGCCGGACAACTGTATCTGCTGAATTTCCCCTACCCCGAAATTCAGCGGTACGTCGGCTATTTTCTGCAGATTGACCGAGTCAACCATTTTGTAAACTTTATCCCGGTCTATCAGGTACAGGGTGTCATTGCCGAAGCGATCGGTCCAGATATCGCTGTAGCTGGATCCGGCCACACGGATCAGGCGCCTGAAAGTGCTTCCCAAATCGGACGAACAATGGATAGACAAATAGCCTGATCTGTAAGACAACAGGTAAATCGTTCCATTCTGCATGCTGACGGCCCTGAGCATTTCATAATCATTGTAATAAGAACTTAATCCCTCGCTATGCAGCCAGGTGGTTCCATAATCATCCGTATAATTCATCCGAACCCTATGATTCGATGCCAAGATCCGCGTACCCCCTTGGTTATTCTTTAAACCCCTGATAAACTGAATGTTATCAATTCTGTAAGGATCCGATAGGGATCTCCATCCGGTTCCGTCCAGTTCGGCCATCCACACCTGCCCACCTGCAGAAGCGGCATACAGCCTGCTGTCAGCGAAGTCAACATCCACGCAGTGCACTCTTCCGCTCAGGTTGCTGCTTCCTTTTTCTTTCCAGGTTCCCGTCAGCATGCCATCACCGAATGATTCAAGGGTTCCGGCTTTTCGTCTTCCCGATTGGTCTAACGATTGCAGGGCGGGCAGCCTGTTCCGGTACATTTCTTCCCTGGCCAGCTGGTCTATCTCCCGCCAGTCAACCCCCGGGGCGGTAAGATGCATTTGTTCGATCCATTCCTGTTTCAACCTGTGCTTTTCAGCTTCATCAACCATCATGTTAACGGGGTCAACCGGTTTTGGACCGTCAGCCCTGTTTCTCCGGCACGCCGAGTTGAAAAGCGATAACAGCAAAAGAATGATTAGGGCGGGCAATAAGAACAATCCTTTCATTGGGAAAAATTGTGATCAGGTCAAAACAAGCGCTTCTGCGCTGAACCACCTGTTATGCCGAGGTGTTTGTAAGCTTTTTCCGTGGCTTCCCGGCCACGCGGGGTTCGTTTCAGGTATCCTTCCTTGATCAGGAATGGTTCATACACCTCTTCAATGGTTCCGGGCTCCTCTCCGACAGAGACCGATATGGTAGACAGCCCCACCGGCCCACCCGAGAATTTGTTCACTATTGTCGACAGGATCCTGTTATCCATTTCATCCAGGCCATGTGCGTCGATGTTCAGTGCTTCAAGCGCATGGCGGGTTATCCCTATATCAATCTTGCCATCCCCCTTCACCTGGGCAAAGTCTCTGACACGCCTCAGAAGGGCATTGGCTATCCGAGGAGTCCCCCGGCTTCTGCACGCAATTTCAACGGCGGCTTCATCCGAAACGGTCACTCCCAGGATCCGGGCGGAACGCCGGACGATCCTGTCAAGTACCTCTTTCGTGTAATACTCAAGGTAGCAGGTTATCCCAAACCGGGCACGCAACGGGCTGGTCAGCAGGCCTGAACGGGTAGTGGCCCCAATCAGGGTAAACGGATTGAGGTCTATTTGTATCGACCGGGCACCGGGTCCTTTGTCAATCATGATATCGATCCGGTAATCCTCCATGGCCGAATAAAGATATTCCTCAACCACCGGGGAAAGCCGGTGGATCTCATCAATGAACAGGACATCCCCTTTTTCCAGCGACGTCAGGAGGCCGGCGAGGTCACCGGGTTTATCCAGGACGGGGCCGGAACTCATTTTCATGCCCACCCTCAGCTCCCTGGCAATGATATAGGAAAGTGTCGTTTTTCCTAATCCGGGCGGCCCGTGCAGCAGCACATGATCAAGGGCTTCTCCCCGGAGGGTGGCGGCTTGTACAAAAACCTTAAGATTTTCGATGACCTTGTCCTGCCCGGAGAATTCATCAAAATAAACCGGCCTGAGTTTCTGCTCAACTTCTTTGTCTTCAACCCGCAGAAGCGGATTTCTAAATTCAAATGGTTCCGGCATGATTTAAACGGTTATTCCCAGTTTCAGGAATGATTCCTTCAATAATTCAACGCCCAGGGGCTTAACCAGGTAATCATCCATCCCTGATATCATGAAGTTGTCAACGTCCGTGGCAAAAGCATTGGCGGTCAATGCTATTATCGGAACATGAAGACCGGGATCCTTTTCAAAACGCCTGATTTCCCGTGTGGCTTCGAGCCCATCCATCACCGGCATGTGAATGTCCATAATAATGACAAGATAACTGCCTGGGTCGGATTTGTAAAGTTCAACGGCCTTTAATCCATTATCCGCAACATCAACCGGTAAACCGAAACGTCTCAGGGTGACCATCATGAGTTTCTGGTTCATTTCATTGTCTTCCGCTACCAGCACTTTCTTCATTCCTGTTTCCACGTATCCGGCCTGTTATCCGGGTAAATTTAGGAATTATATCCGGATTGATAAACCGCTCAGGGCCTGTCCCCGGTCTCCAGGCTGACCTTGACCCCGTTGATCCGGATCAGCAGGTCGTTATTGTAAACATAAGAGATCACCACGTTTCCTTCGGTATCAAAGATCCACCAGTTCTTATCCTTCATTCCCATCCGGTAGAACTGTTCTTCCTTTATTTTTCCGTTCTCGTGAAAATATTTGTGTTTCCCGTCGGGATTGCCCTGAATGAATCCGCCTTCGAATTTCAGCGTTCCGTCTGAATAGTATTGCTTCCAGATCCCGTTTTTCAACCCTGACTGATAGGATCCTGTTTCCGTTTGATCGCCGGAATGATAAGACCATTCTCCTTCCTCCTGTCCCTCAATGAAATTTCCTTTTGCAATAACAGCCCCGCTTTCATCGTATTCAACCGACGGTCCGTCCTCTTTGCCACGCAGGTAATACTCCTCTCTCCTGGTTTTGCCATCAAGAAAATACCAGGTCCAAAGCCCGTCTTCCAGGCCGTTCAGGTAATGACCGGTCTGTTCCAGTTTGCCATCCGGAAAATAAAACTTCCAGAGGCTGTCCCTTTTATCATCCTTGTAACCACCCTCCTGACGTACCTGGCCTCCCGCATAATAAAATTTCCAGTATTCTCCCTTCAAGCCCTTATCATCCGTAATGCCGGTCGATATCACCTGCCCGCTGTTGTCATATTCTTCCACGGCAATTTTAGTCTTATCAGCAGAATACTTACGATGGACTCCCACCGGTATGTTATTCAGAAAACCCCCGCTTGCAATCAGGTTGCCCTTGTCATCATACCGGTTTCTGATCTCAGCCACAATTTTATCTTCCTCTCCCTGTTCAATAAGCACTCCGTTTTCATAAAACTTTGACACTAACAGTTTACCCGACTGGTTATACTCCCGATAATATCCATTCAGCAAGCCATTCTTGTAGTTGGCCTCCATCTGTACATTGTCGTTATCATAATAATTCCGCCAGACACCCTGCTTAAGACCACGGGCATCAGTTTGATTAATATATTCCCTGTCAATCAAAAAATCATTATGATATTTATATACAACTTGTTCCAGTGTATCCTTGAATTCACGAACCAGACCATGTTTTTTACCATCCTTGTATCTTACCGCCCTTTCAGGCAATCCCTGCTTGTTATAATACCATGATAAACCCTGCCTGACATTATCAACATACAATTCCTGGAACAATAATACCGAGCGTAAAGTATCATTGATTTTAACCATTTGATAACGTGTATGATACCCGCTCTTTTTTCCCGCCATATAACTGATTTGGTCAGTCAGGTTACCATTTTCGTCATAAAAACTCCAGATAGAATCAAGCTCAAAATTGTTTCTGATCCCGATAGATTTGACCCGACCGTTTACATGATAAGATATCCACTTTCCATCGGGCTTGCCGTTTCTTATCATACCTTCACTTGAAACCTGCCCGTTCCCGTAGAGAAACTTTTGGTACCCGTCAGGCAGCTTCTCCTGGCCTATAAGAATCGGTCCTGATGTAAGGAGAAAGAATCCTGTAAAAGCGGTTATCCAAAGTATCTTTATCATTATATTTTTATTTTAAATAACTCTAATAATGAATATAGCCTGTTGAAAGTGTTGATAATTTTTCTGCTATAAAAAACACCCGAACTATCAACACGAATAAATCGTTTTTCAACACAGTAAATTTAAGTAAACCCTTCAACTCCAAAGTCGTGTTGAAGAAATTAACAACTGACTTGTTTCAGGGTATAAATTATCCTGATTTTTTAAACTGTGAACAACCCTGTAAAGAGATTTTTTCATCTGGTAAAATTTTTCTC
>CAZJNQ010000026.1:0-36480 GCA_964547475.1 uncultured Porphyromonadaceae bacterium | reverse complement strand
AATGCTATCAGATTTCTATCGTCCTGACTTCCTGGAGGATTGATTTTTTCACCTTTTCCCAATCTGTGGGAATCAGCATTTTGGGATCATCATCCGGTTCAGCATCAGCAAAATAGGTGAGGCTCCTAAGAACAAGGAATTCTGATCCGTCCGGATACTTTTCATGATAGAATTTCAGCAGGTCCCTAAGAGAGAATTGCTTTAGAAGGAAGTACAAATCCAAAAAATCCCTTTTGCGGCCACGACCTGTGATGGCAGCGAGTTTCATGGCTCCAATATCCTGCAGGCTTGCGAGTCTGATTTTCCCCGATATAACTGGAGGTTTGAGCCATTCATACCGGTAATGGACAAAATCAACTTTAATTCCATGAACATCCAACACCAGAATATTCCGGCTTTTTGTCATGAGTCGGACCTCGCCCAATGAATGGATCAATTCGAAAAAATCATCGGTATCAACCGCCCTATCACCAAAGAAATCCAAATCAACCGATATCCTGTGGCCAATTTGAAGAGCCAAAGCAGTTCCACCGACCAATGCGAAAGCATTGTACTCTGGATCGGACATCACTCTGTTCAAAATGTCCAGTGCAGGCGGGAGGATCGAATTCTGGTGAAGCATTTGAACTTTTCCGGGGGGGTGTCAAAGATACAACTTAAGAAAGCCAGGGATTTTGGATCCAATTCAGCGGATTCAAGCATTTCCAAACGGATCTTATCGGCTCCGTAATATTGACGGATCGTTATCCAGTCATCCAGGGTTCCGTACATAACCACCCTCTCGATCACGAACCTGGCATGACGATCCCAGTCGAGTGAGCGATAATCCGTATCCCAGAATAGACTTTCGGTCAATTTCATTACCAGCCGTATTGCAACTCAAATTTAAGAATACTTAAAGGATGCACAAGTGGGAAAAACCCGATCACTGCAATCCATTGAGGATCAAAGCCGGCAACTATTCCTGACGACCCTGGAAGACCTTTATGACCGATTTCCGGGGAAGACTTCTATTGGTTCACCAGTGACCCTTTCGAGAAGAAAAACCGGTCACCCTGGTTGGCTGCCGCCCCGACATCGACCTTGATATTATTTTTAGACACCCCGTCTGCGAGGTTCCTGTAAACCCATTCCCTGTCGGCCCCGTGCATGGGCAGCACGGATTTGATCTTCAACTTGTCGACCGCATAGAATATGCCCTTTTGAAAAGCCTCCGGATTGGACGAACCGCATCCGTACATGTTGAGGAAAAAGGAAATATCGGGATGGATCCCTTTTTCAGCCAGGAAATCGATTTCGGGGAAAAAGGGATTGTCCTTCATCTCCAGGCTGTTGTTCGAGTGGTCCCCGGCATGATAAATGGTCAGCCCATCGACCTCGACAGCGAAACCGACCCCGGCCTTGCTCAGCAGATCGGCACAGGTTTTGTTACCGTACTTCAGTGCGTAGGAGAGAGCCGTATATCCTTGCTTATCCTTACTGTTTTTCGGGATGCCGGTTGCCAGTAATTTACTGACCATGGAGGAGTTGCCCCGAAGTGCTGCCTCATGCAACAGGGATTTTCCCGTTCGTCCATCGAGCACGGTCAGATCCGCTTTTTTGGAAATAAAGAGATCGATCAGTTCGGCAGCGCCTTTGCTTACGGCGATTTGCATGGGAACCATTCCTTCGGAGTTGGCCAGGTTGATATTGGCGCCGCGCATGATGAGCGCCCTGGCAGCCTCAACGTTCCCGAAATCAAGGGCCATCATCAGCGGCGTGCCTCTGTTAGCATCTTTTTGGTCGATCTCGAACCCACGGTCCAGCAGGTAGTGCAATGCTTCCGCTCCTCCGGAAACGGCAGCGCGGTGGAGCAGGGATAACCGGTTTGAAGGAACCTGAAGGGTAGCCCCTTTCGAGACAAGCAAGCCCATGATTTCTGCAGAATTAGCGTTTGCTGCATATTCGATGGGGGTCATGTTGTATCCATTTGGCTGCAATGCATCGAAACCGTTATCGAGAAGGATTTGAACGAGCTCCGGGTTTCTGGCAGTGATGGCCCGGAACAGCAGGTTGTCGCCTTCCGCATTTTTAATGCTGAGATCGGCTCCCATGGCAATCAGTTTCCTCAGCATGACCGGCCTCTGGCCGGATACGGTGAACCATACGGGAGTCAGTCCCCGCTGGTCGAGCGTGTTGAGGTTTCCCCCGTTTTGCATGAGATAATCGAAAACCGAAACATCCCCGAAGTAAGCCGCATAGTGAAGGGGTGTCATCCCATTACCCAGATCCGCCTTCATTTGTTGTGGATCTTCCTTAAAAATCTTAAGCAGGCCGGTGGTGTTTCCGCTTTGGAAGAGCTGGAGGAGATTCTCTCCGCTGCCTGGAACCTGCTGGCCGCTCAGCGTGGTTCCGAGGACCAGCAAAAACACTGTCAGTATGCTACCCGGTTTTTTCATGACGATTCCATTATTGTTTGACGGAAAGTTATGATTACCTACCGGGTTGATCGAGGATGATTTAACGAATGGCGTGTTTGGATGTACTGATGGTAAAAAATGGCAGGCAAAACCGAATGGAAAGGTTTTTTTCCTGGTATCCGATGTTTGCATAGATTCAATCAAAGTTTACAGGAGCATTTCATTAAGTGTAAACTTATAATCTTATAATTTGTAAAGCAAAATACTTGTAAAGTGTAAAATAAAAACCGATCTACTTGATTAATAGGTATGTCGGCTTAAAAGGTTGAGGCCACAAGTACCCATTCCGGGAGACTTTTACCGCAGGATGAATTTCCTCATTCCTGGAAAAATGTGGAATTTGATTCCATATTTTTCCATATATTTGCGACATGATAGATCGGGGAATCACACAAAGGCTGATGAAGCTGGTCGGTTCATTCAAAGCGGTTGCGCTAACCGGGCCCCGGCAATCAGGAAAAACCACCCTGGTGAAATCCCTGTTTACCAATAAAACATACATTTCCCTGGAAAATCCGACACAGCGGAAATATGCACTGGAGGACCCGCATGGTTTCCTGGCTGATCTGCCGGATGGCGCCATTCTCGATGAGGTACAACGGGTTCCGCACCTGTTCTCGTACCTTCAGGAGGTCCTGGACAATTCGGCAACTCCCGGTATGTTCATCCTCACAGGTTCGAATAATATGCTTCTGCAGGAAACCATTTCCCAGACGCTGGCAGGAAGAGTGGCCTATCTTACCCTTCTGCCTTTCAGCTATTCTGAACTGTATGATTATAAAGCAGGACAATCGGATGATGAATTGATCTTCTCAGGGTTTTATCCTCCGGTTTTTGATCAGAAACCGGATCCGTCGGAATGGGCTGCAAGCTACATCCGGACCTACATCGAGCGTGATGTCCGTATGATCAAGAACATAACGAACCTGATCACATTTGACCGTTTCCTTCACTTACTGGCCGGCAGGACGGCTCAGGAACTCAATCTTACATCCCTGTCGAGTGAAACAGGCGTGGATGTGAAAACCATACAGTCCTGGATCTCTATCCTCGAAGCCAGTTATATCATTTTCCTGTTACGGCCACATCACCTGAATTTCAACAAGACCATTGTCAAGAGACCCAAACTCTTTTTCTATGACCCGGGCATTGTCAGCTCCCTGCTGGGCATAACTCATCTCGACCAACTGAAATACCACCCGTTGAAAGGCCATCTTTTCGAGACTATGGTCGTCGCTGAACAGATCAAGAAGCAGTCATACAACCCGGATTACGGTCAGGTGTATTATTGGCGGGACAAAACCGGCCATGAGATAGACCTTCTTATTGAAAAACCGGGATCCCTTTATCCGGTTGAAATAAAATCCGCCCAAACCATTAATCCCGGATTCTTCGACAACCTCCTCTATTATAACCGTTTATCTGGCAATACCGGTGCTACTCTCCTTTATGGCGGAAGTGAATCGCAAAACCGGAGCAACGGGATCAAAGTGGTCAACTGGAGAGAATTCTAAGTATAACGTAGCATATACTTGGGTGGAGTTTTCCAAAACTTGCCAACTTGGATATGCAACAAAAACCTGAACGGTAAGTTAAGCTCCAAAAAACTCGCTAAAAATGGATGAGTTACAAGAACACAACATCGCAGTTGATTTTATTTTTTCGCCTGTAATCAACTATTCATTGTATCACAACCTTGTTCCGGTAATCCGTAAGTTACAGATCCATAATCTCAGCGACAAGGATCTTATCAACCTTATTGTGTCACTAAGCTTTGAGCCGGAATTTGGTGTTCCATTGAATTTGGAAATTGCTATGCTTCAGGCAGGTGAACTTTATCAAGTAAAGAATTTCGACCTGAAACTTTCTGCCAAGTATCTTTCTGAGCTTACTGAGAGAGTGTCAGGTATGATAACCATGGTTATAAAGAATGAGGATCACCTTCTTTATCAGAACCATTACAACATTGACGTTTTAGCATTTGATCAATGGCAGGGTATATCCAATGTGCCTGAGATCATCTCGACTTTCATCACGCCCAACAATCCATACATATCCAAAATTATTGCCAGAGCATCTGAAATATTAAACAGATGGACAGGCTCTCCTTCTCTTGATGAATATCAAAGCCGGAATCCAGATCGGGTAAAAAACAGATAGCAGCAATTTTTGAATCAATCCGTGAACTTAGGATTGTGTATTGCGCTCCCCCGGCCAGCTTTGAACAAACCGGTCAAAGGATCAGAATGACTGATTGATCGAGGATGATTTAACGAATGGCGTGTTTGGATGTACCGTTAGTAAAAATGACAGGCAAAACCGGATTACCGGAAATTATCTTCACCTGATCCCCAGGCTGTCCAGGACTTTGGCTGAACTTGCGAAAAACGGATCGATGACCAGGGCTTTGCGGTAATTCCGTATCGCCTCCTCCATTCGGGACGAAGGGTGACTGCACGACGTGATCCATGTCAAAGCCAGCAGGCATGCTAAAGAAATACCTGTGTTTTTCATCATACAATGGTTTAAAGAGTAGACGAATAAAAGAATCAGCCGTTACATGCCTTGCGGATGATCTATCTAAGCGAGCCATTCCAAGTGGAAAAATCCTTCCAGGATTTACCGGATTCACCGTGGGTACAGTTCATGCCGGACTTGATCAGGATCCTGTGCCGGAACGTGATGGATTCTCCCTTTTTCAATTTAAAATTAAGCACCTCTTTTCCACCCGTAAAATCCCTCTGTCCGAATGGATTGGCTGAGAACAGGCCGTAACCGCGAGCATGCCAGAATGTTGGATAGTTCAGGTTCGATGGATGGTCCATAAAAACAATCGATACCGTATCGGTACCGGTCACGCTGTACAGCTTCATCCATTTGGCCCGGGTACTCCAGACCGAGGCACCCTTGATGCCCTCGCTGCTCAGATAGTTCCCGTTTGCCATCCCCTCGCGGTTCACCGCTATACTGGTGACTTTTCCGGCAGCGTCGGTAAAGGTGGCCGGCTCATTCGCAGGCATTTCCAGAAATTTGGCCACCCGTATGGCGAATGCACCCTCCTTCGTATCGGCGAACAGAACCTCAGGCACCTGTGCTGTCAGAGTGGTAATCCGGTCTATGATACGATAATCCTTCGAAGCATAGAACACAAAACCCGTCTTTTCCTTAATGGGAACGGTGCCATCCGGGTTCACCCAATCCTGATTGACCGCCAGGATTCCCCTGCCCGGCAAACTTTTCATCTTTTCAATATTCCTGAACCGGATTCTCCCATATTTTGACCTGTCGGCAGCGGGAATCTCCCGGCTGTTGCCCCAGAAATCAACGCCGTTTACATTTCCATAGGCAAACCAGAATCCGGTATGATGCATGTGGTCAGTGCTTTCGCCAATCCCGGGCAGGATCGGATAGCCGCGTGTTATGGTAACGCCATCGGCTGCAACGACCGGCAAAAGAAACGGCTTTTCCAGTGTATCCGAATACCAATAGGATGTGAACAAGAGGCCTTCAACCGTGACATCAACCCGTTTTGCTTCCGGAAAATTCTCCAGCCGGATCTCCGATAATTCCTGATCAACAGGTTTTTGAGTCGTTTTGCAACCTGCCGCCAGTATGCAAATAACCAATGTAATGACCCATCCGGATTTCATGGTTTACTGAATTTGAGGTTTGATATTAATTCCCGATCAACATAACTTTGCCGATCAATCCCGAAGGAACATAATCCCACTTTGACGCATCAAAAGTCCGGTATTTGATATTCACAAAATTGATGTCGTAGAATTTTTTCCATGGAATTGCCTGTGTATCTATCTTTTTAATCAGATTAGCCGAGAGGTTTTGTACCACTATCTCAATCCGGTTATGCTCTTTCAAGACGTTCGCCGGGATTCTGAGCATATAAGGTAACGCCCATACCGTTCCGCAGTCGACTCCATTGATGGTTACCCTGGCTGTTTCCCGGATGTCATCGAAGCTTAGCGAGTAGATTTTATTCTTATCGTAATTCTTTATGTTAAAATCTGTTACATATTCAGCCTTTCCGCAGAATGTCTTCAGGCTGTCGTCCCCCCATTCCGTCCAGGAATTGAGTCTGTCGATTTTATAAACAGGTTGTAGGTTCTGGTTGTTTCCTGAAATGAATTTCACTGTCCATGGGCCGCTGAGCATGATTGTATCGCGTTTCGTCCAATACTGCAAAGGATCCGATTGCGGTTTTTTGTGCAGGCAGCTGATCAGGCACGACATGCCCGGAGGTAATTGAAGGAAGAAACGACCGGTGGTTTGAACGTACCCCTTTGTCATGTTCAGCGGATCGGTCACTTCGAGGTATGTATAACCGGAGGCCAGTGAGACCGTATCCTGGTAGAACCGGTTGCCCAAGTTGGTGACAAAATAGACGGAGCCGCTGCTGTTCTTTTTACGGATAAAATCGAGCCCCCTGACTTTAATTTCCTCCTGCCTGATGTTCAGTGACCGGAGGTCAGGGATAAGGTTTTTTGAAACAATGGTTTTGGCGGCCAGTTTCGTTTTCAAACCGGTCCATTCCATGCCGGGGTTTTTATGTGCCTTGAGTCCCGCCAGATGCAGAGGCAGCCGGTCTGCAAAGATGATATTCGCTCCTTTCTGTGCCAGCGAATCCAATTTCTGAAGGGTAGTTTTATTTATGAATTCAACCGGTGGAACCACGATAACGGAATAAGATGAGTTCGGCTGGACGGACAGTTTTCCGCCTGCTTGCACGTCCAATTGGTCAATCTGCTTATCGGATACATAATCGAATGTGAAACCATTGTCCCACAATTGTTTGGCTATCCGTCCAAATTCCGATTTTCCGAACCATTCCGAATAGTGGTGCACGTCGAGCAACAGCAGCAGGTCGCCCGGGAACCGGGTCCATAGATCGTTTATAGGAAAATACAACAGGATGTCGTTATCGGGTTTGGAGTTTTGTAAAATGCTTTGGCACCGGGTTATGTAGGAGTTGAGCAAGGGCAGTTCATCCCAGAAATGGGCCGACGGGCCGAAATTGGTTGAAGCGTAGAACAACCACCCCGGGAAACCTTCGCTTTTGGGCGAATAGGTAGAGCCCTGATAAAAGATGTGATTGATGCCGGAAACGAACAATTCATCCACCTGGGGTTTGATCATGGCCAGGGATTCCTTGAAATGTTCGGCAAGCCAGGTTGCGGTCTCGGAACTGACCAGCGGCTTGTTCAGGATGTGTGCCGGTGAGGAAGCGAATTTCATCATCAACGGACTTGGACGTCCGAAGGTGGTTTCTTCATAATCGGGATCACATTTCAACCCGGGGATTGGAAAATTGCTGCAGCCGAACGACTCGGTTTCAGGAATGTTGGAAAGCCCGTACAGATCGAGCAGGTTCCCCGGCGAACCGTGTGCCTGGTATCGGGTTCCGATACCGGCTTTGGTGCTCCAGCCCGTCCAGGGCAGGGCAAACTCGCTGTACAGCAGATCGGCCAGCGTTTCCCGGAAATCGTGCACGATCAACGGCCGCTGTGGATTCAGCGTGTCCGTAAAAACCGGTAGGTATTCCGTAAAATCATATCCCTGCAATTCCTTGAAACGATCCAGAAAACGAAACGACCAGCTGGCCTGATAGGCTTCATAAGAATCATGGAACCAGGCCCTTGGCTTAAACGGAAACCGGGTCGACCCGAAAACCGAGTCGAAATGGTGAAGGTACCGGGCCAGGGCCCTTTCATCAAAGTAATCGATCACCAGACCCTCCCCTCCAGGGGCGGCTCTTTTGACTTTCTGATCGGTATTGGATGACCCCAGGCAGATAACGGTCCAGTCCCCTGGATTAACCTGCTGATCTATAATGTTTTCCGCAATCCGGGAGCCGAGGTTCAGACGCTCCCCTTTATCGCTGGAAGCAATTATCCCGATTAATTCAAGAAACCGGTTATTGGAGATCAGTGTATCGATGCCGATTGAAATACGGGCGGTTTGATTCAGATGATATTCCTTGATTGTCAGTTTCTTGGCCGCATTTTGCCGGTCGATCCAGTTGCCACCGAAAGGCCATCCGGTACCCAGCGAAACATCAACCCCGAGACCCATGGCATCTGCCTGCTTGATGGTGAACTGAACCATTTCCAGCCATTTTTCACCCAGGAAAGTCAGGAACTGGTTTTCAAATCCTTTTACGCCGTAAACCGGGACGATATGGACCCCACCAAATCCGGCGCTTGAGAACTCGTTGAGCTGTTGTTTTATCTCCTGTTTATTGACCGTGCTTCCCATCCAGAACCAGAAGGTCCAGGGTTTCGCGGTTGAAGTGGTTTGTGCATGACAATTGGTTGAACCAACCAGTATGATCATCAAAACGAGAGTTTTCAATCGTCTCATAGGGTTTCCATTTATCCGGAGAGGAATACCTCCATTCTTTCGAAGATACGCATTTGCCGGAAAATCAGGACGGAGGCCTGCCAACACCCCCCAAAACGCAGAACCGATCTACTTGATTGACGGGCAGATCGGTTCTTGAGGTTGAAACCATGTGCTTTCGATGCTAACCTATCTTCGAGGTTTTAGCTACGTTCCAGTAATCCTTCTATTTCGACTTTTAATTTCGGAAGGTGGTTAATGACAATACTCCAAATCAGGTCGTCTGAGATGTTATCATATCCGTGGACTATCCGATTCCGGGTTCCGATAATTTTTTGCGCGTTCTCTATCACAAAACCTCTATCCTTTTTAAGAATTCGGTTAATCGCTTCGCCAATGATCTCGATATTTCGTTCAACTGCCCGTTTCGTTCTTAAGTCCCTTTTGTATTCCTCAAAATCCTTGGACTGCTTATCAAAGTAACTCTCTATTTCATTGGCTGATTGTAAAATATCGTATAGCCAGGTTTTAATCTCGTTATCCATAGACCAGTTGTTTCGATGAATCAATGGATTGCCTCATATAGGGGTTGCTGATTGCTTGTTCCTCTAATAGATCAACTTCTCTCCTTAAAAGACATTCCAGGGATGACTTGAAATCAAAATAGTTATCCGCATAATCGAATAAATCAACTCCACTAAAGTCAACTATAAAATCAATATCGCTGGTTTTCTTAAACCTGCCCGTAAGAACAGAACCAAAAACAAATAGGCGGTTGACCTTGTGCTTACGACACAAGTCGCGAATGGGTTCGATATTGGCTTCCACAATGCTCATACAGCAAAGATAGAAAAAACGTCCCCCAAAACACAAAACCGATCTACCTGATTGACAAGTAGATCGGTTCTGAAGTTTGAGGTCACAAGCAGCGTTAATTACTTGTTTACCTGTGTGTTACAATGAATCTAACTGTAGTGGTCCACTGTGTTTTATGTCCTTGTAGATTTCAACATGTATTGTTTAGATTTATCCGGGAACGGGGAAAAGTTGCCAATAGGATAAAATTGGCTGCCTATCGGCAGGGTAAAAATAGATGACGGTCACTGAATTAAGTTGAGGAAAACCAATACTTTTAGACGAGTATTATAAAAAGAATCTTGCAATGAAATATCTTGAAAAAAATAAAATCCTAGTTATCTTTTTAGCATTTTCGCTACAGGTTGGTGCACAGGATTGGCCCCAGTTTCTTGGGCCAGACAGGAACAGTACGTCGGCTCAAAAAGGTATTTTACGATCCTGGCCTGAAAAAGGGCCGGTAGTCCAATGGGCTGCGGGTATTGGTATCGGTTATGGCGGACCGGTTGTGAAAGCTGGCAAAGTCTATCTCCTCGACAGGGATGACAAAGTAGGTGATATCCTTCGGTGTTTCAGCCTTTCAGACGGAAATGAACTTTGGAATTTTGCCTACGATTCACCCGGAGAGGTAATGTTTCCAGGCTCGCGAAGTGTTCCGGCAGTTGACGGAAACCAAATCTATTCCTGTGGCCCTTATGGTGATCTTTATTGCATTGATATCAACTCGCATAAACCCATCTGGAGAAAAAACGTGTGGACAGATTTTGGCGGAAAAGAAATCCCGATCTGGGCCATTTCACAATGCCCTCTGGTTTATGGTGATTATTTGATAATTGCATCGCAGGCTCCTGAGGCAGGTGTTGTTGCCTACCATAAGAAAACCGGTGAAATCAAATGGAAAACCCCCAATCTTGGCAACGAAACCTATGTCAGTCCTTCACTCGTTAAAATTGATAAAGCCGATCATCTTGTTATGGTCACCTCATCAACGAATCAAATCGGACATCCGGAATTGCCAAAATCGCCGGGCAATGTAGTCGGAATAGAACCCCTGACAGGAAAAATCCTATGGAAATATTCAGATTGGGAATGTCATATTTCGGTACCCAGTGCTTTGGATGCCGGAAACAATAAAGTCCTTGTTGTGGGTGGGTATGAACTGGGTGCAGTTATGCTTCAGGTTGAAAAAAGAGCCGATGGGAGCTTCAACGTGAAGGAACTGTTTAAAACCGTGGAATTCGGTGATCATACCAAACCGCCCGTCCTTTATAATGGTTATTTCTATGCCCAATATGGAACCAACAACCGACGGGATGGGTTGGTGTGTATGAGCATGGACGGCCAGATTATGTGGAAAACAAAACGCTCACCTGATTTTAATAAAGGCAGTATGATTCTGGCCGACGGGCTGATTATTGCCACTGATGGTGCTAGAAATTTGTTTTTGATTGAACCAGATCCATCAGGATTTAAACCACTGGCAAAGGCAGAGATATTGGCCTCAAAAAGCACCAGCGATGAGAATTCCATTGCTGGCAGAATCGGCGGTCCCACACAAAACTGGGCTCCTATCGCTTTGTCAGACGGCAAACTCCTAATCCGTGATCAAAGCCGGTTGATCTGCGTGAAGATTGCCGATTAAGAACAAATCAACCAGATAACAACACCCAATAAGTCGGCCCTCACCGTCCAATATCCCATAATAAAAAAACCTTTTTCCCATTTAGATCAGAACTTCTCCAGCGACCAGGAAACGTGTTGAATCGTCTGCCCTGATTCTATCGGTTTTTAGAATTACTTGCCAAATGCTTGCCAGAAATAAACAGTGTCCGGAGAGGCGGCTAGCCTGATGTATCGAGGAATGAATGACAAGGAAAATGTACTAAACTGTTAAAAAAAGTGTCCCACTTTTAGGGGGCTGATACAATCGGCAGAGCCTGGATTTTTCTTCGGCGCGTGCTGATAGGGCAACCGCGTTATTGATTTCAATTTATAAGTTTTTCATTCCTAAAAAAATAAGGAACAAACGGGAGATAACCAAAACAATTTTAATACAGAAAAGCCCCCCGGTGTTTCCACGGGGGAGCTCAACCTGCACAAAAGGATATCAGTCTTTTGATCTTTGGACCGGATATCCGTTACTCTAAGGGCCGCTCAGTTGCGCACGCAACGTACCGAGACACCGGACGGGCGGTCGACCACCCATCTGGCAACTCCGTCGTAATTATATGTCAGGAGCCGAACCAAAATGTTGGTCGAACCTAATTCGGTGGGTGATCCATAATAGGCATATCCGCGATAATCTGTGAAGGTACGGTAACCTTCACCGCCGGCGTAGATACCGCCCGGAAGTGCAGTAAAACCGCTGGAATTGGATGCTCCCTTATTCGGGCTGTACCAGTGGGAGAATCCTGCTTCTTTCAGCTTCCCTCCTACTGCACCGGTGTTTCTCATATCGCCTGAGTCTGCCGCGGCGGCACTCATTCCCAGGTATATTTCGAGGGTCTTCCACTCTTCATCGCCTGGCAAATGCCAGCCTGCCGGACAAGCGGCCAATGCAGCGGGAAAGTTATACAGGACACCATACGTCTTGTAATTCTCTGTTTCCTTTGCAGCAGAGATTGCCGTGCCTTCATATCCATAAACATAATAATGAGGTATGGTATCTGAAACCACGGAGGGAGGACTGACTTCCGGGAGCCAGTCCAGGTTTCTGGTCATCCATGCCTGGGTGCCAAAGGTCTTGTAAGGATATCTGTGATTATCGCGCGGATCGGTAAATGTCCCCTCAGGAGCATTGGCAATAGTAACGGCAATTGATTCCGAGGCGGTGAGGCCTCCTGCATCCCTCACCTCGAGTATGATTGACCAGGTCCCGGCCCACTGGAACTGAAACCCGGAATATTTCCCCGTCTCCCAATCGGTTTCCCAGTTGCCGTCACCGTCGAAGTCCCAGCGGACCTCCAGGTCATCGGCCGGGGTTTCGGCATCGGAACAGCCCGAGGCATCCAAAGCGAATTTAGTCTCGGTATTGCCTTCCGACGGATCGATGGTGAAGCTGGCAATGGGAGAAAATGCCACTTCATAATTTTTCGATTCCGTGGGTGAATCGGTGAAAATAGCGTTGAATTTGGTGCTCCTGCAGCGGTACCGGATGGTGTCACCGGCGGAATAACCCAGGGAGTAGCTGGATTGGGAGGATTTCAGTTGTCGGTTGTCGGTTGTCAGTTGTCGGTACTGGATACTGTTTCCATGACCGGCAGTTCCGGTGGAGATGACTTTGTAACAGGTTGTGCCCTGGTCGGTGGTAAGGCTGACCAGGTAGATTCCCTCAGCCGATAAAGAAAGAATGAATTCATTTTCTCCAACCTGGACAAAGGTCTGCGTTTGTGCAACAGTCTGGCCGGCAAGGTTCTGAACCTTTACAATGACCGTTTGAGGTTTCTGTATGCTGGCATTTAAGGTGGTCCGACCTGGAAATGGGTTTGGAAATACAATCCCGCAGGGGATATTGTCTGATAGGGAATAAATCCCGGTTTTTGGGGTCAGCAACAGGGTTTCATTGCCCGGCAATGTGATGCTTTCATCCGTTGCCAGATTGGTTGCGGTGACACTGTCGATCTGATTGGACGGACCTGTTGCGGAAAAGGTGATGCTGATGTTTTGTCCTTGGGAGGCCATTGCAATCGGCAACAAGATAAGGAAGATAAGTAAGCGTTTCATATGTGCAGGTTTTAAGTTTGTTATATTTTTTTGTAAAAGCTGTTGCCTTTAATTCTTCCCGACAACCTTGCAATCGTAGTGGGTCAATCCGTTTCCGGTATTAAGTGCAGCGATCTGACTCCAGACATAACTGATGATATAAACAGTTCCGTCATCGCAGATAAGACGGTCGATACAATAACCCAGAGGATCCATTATCCAGATCGATCCCCACTCCCCCGTCCAGGGAAGAATCCCTTCCCAATAGGTTAATGTACCATCGACGGGTAGTGAGACTTCATTTGTCCTGTAAGTCTTTCCCGTTATTTCGCTTGTTATGACCTGATGGTCCATGTAGCGTTCTGCAACCATTACCCCATTATTGTTGTGATCAACAAAATGAATGGTCATGTTTGCTACCAGTAAATCGACAAACTCACCATTTACTTCAATATAAAAGAAGCCTGGTGCTGTGAGGTTATAAGAGACTGATCCGGTATTGTTTTTACCATTTTGGGCCAGGGCCTGGAACAATGCCATGCTGAAGAGCAGGCAAACTGCGAAAAAGAATTTTGTTTTCATTATGGCAGGTTTTTCAATGAATTGATAAACACTACCATAAAGTTATGGTGGCCAGGCTGTTGGGGCGGTTTGATTTTTAACCGAAAAAGTCAGGTTATTGACCAAAAAAGTTCAATTTTTAACCAAAAAGGAAACAGCCGGCAATTTTCTGTCAAACCGGCCTGCAACGAAGGATTGCATGAAGTCAGTTTCCGGTCAGGTTGACCTGATATTCCGGGTTGGAAATGATCTCCCTGAATTTCGGATGATTTCGCACGGGGTCCCAGAACGGATCGAGGTTTAAACTTGCTGATGACCAAAAAACGTCGTGATTCTTCATTATTTGATCAAGTTTGATCATGGCATCATCGTATTCCCCCAACATCAATAAGATTCTCACCATATCGTATTCACGGGCATATCCATACAGGGTCTCTTGTAAAGAATCAAGGATCTTCAGGGCCTTCCTTCCTGCTTCAAGGGCTTGTTCTTTCATGCTCAGTCCGGCATAGGCAACTCCAAGTGAAATATAAAGTCGGTCATCGTTTTCCGACCCAGTGATTTTTTTTAACAGCAGATCCCTTTCAATCTGAAATTGTCTGATTGCCATTACGCTGTCAGGAACCAGGCGATAAAGCAAACCCAACTGCATGTGTTTTGTGTAATATCCTGCTTGACTGCTGATTGGGTCCTCGGAAAAGGATTGATAGAATTGGATTGCCTTGTCATAATTTCGGTCGATAATGTCCAACCGTGCCTGTTCTTTAGACTTGGATCCGAAAACATCTTTATGGGCATTAAGAAAATCTCTTGCTTTTTTCAATTGCCCCGTCCTGATATACATGCCAAAAAGGTAACCGTAGGGACCTGAAGAAGGATTTATTTCAATAGCCTTATTATAATATTCTTCAGCTTTCCTGTAATCATGGAGCATTTCGAATGTGATTGCAGCCTGCGACTTGTATCTCCAGTCTGAAGGGTTTAACCTGATTGCATGATCCATGTTTTCCATGGCATTTCTGAAATCACGCAACCTTGAATTTACGGCTCCGATAGTAAAATATATCTCACTTTCACTGGGGTAATCGGTTTTCAATTTTTCCAGGAGCGTAAGGGATTTTGAATAGTTATGTTTGCAGTGGTAATAAAACCAGGCTTCTTCGGTTCGCACCTCCTTTAACCTTGGTGACAAAGCCAAAGCCCTGTTAAGATATTGTTCGGCAAGTGAGAGGTTTTGGTTGCTTCTGTCGAAATAAAGCAAGAACAGAAGCCTCGAGCAACATGCCAATCCTGTCCATGCCAGGGAATAATTGGGATCTGTTTTGGTGGCTTTTTGGTACATCAGGATGGCATTTCTGATATCCTCCTCCTTGTAGCTGCGATTTTGGTAATTCTTTCCGAGTATGTAATAATCATAGGCTGTTGGATCAGAAGTTGGTACGGTTTCAATGACCATTTTTTCCTCCGGCGATACGAAAACATTTATTTTCTCAGCGATGGTCTGGGACACTTCACTCTGAACGGAAAAGACGTCCTTCCATTGCCGGTCAAATTTATCATTCCAGACCAGGTCCTCACTTTTTGTCCTAATCAATTCTACTGTCAACCTGAAGCTTTCTCCGATCCTCTGGTATTTGCCGGTCAGAATGTAAGCGACGTTAAGCTCCTGCCCCATTTTTTTAATGGTTTTACCGGTTTGCAGGTATTTTTCAACCGAAGCACTCGGAATAACACGCAACTCCCTGATATTTGAGAGATTCAAATGAATGTCCTCCATCAGGCCTTCTGCCTGGTATTGCTGTCCGGGATCATCACTCAGTGATTTGAAAGGCATCACGGCAATGGATTTACCTTGTTTGTCAAGCATGGCAGAAATTGACCGGCCGGAATTGCTCAATATCGTGAATAAAATGAGTCCGATAAAAACAACTAGGAGGCCTGATAAACCAACGATTAAGATCCTTCGGGTCAATTTTTTAACCTGCAGCTTTTTCTCCCCATCACTGTCGGTTTCCGCTGAGAGTCCGGATGCTGCAGGGCTTGCCGCAATGGAGTCTGCCACCGGACTGACAGCCTGCATTTTCCTTACTTCACCGGGAGGATAACCGAAATGCTCCCGGAAGCAGGTATTGAAATAAGAAGGGGAACTGAATCCCAGCTTGTAGGCCACTTCGTTGACGTTAGCGCCTTCCGTCTTCATCATCTCCCATGCCTTATTGAGCCGGATCTCCCGGATCAGCTGGTTGATGGACTTGCCGGTTGTAGACCGGACCTTTCGCAACAGGTTGGTATGGCTCATTCCCATGAACCGTGACAATTCCTCAGCCCCAAAAGATGAGTCCCCGATATTAGCCTGGATGGCTTCGGTGAGCTTCAGAAGGAAAAGCTGGTCCATGGTTAAAGCGCAGGTTGCTTTAACCAAATGTACGATTTTAGAACCAATTAACCATCAGGACATGGGAATATATGAATTTCCCACACAGTAATCCGATTGAAAGGGCTATACATTGATCAAATTCCGTGGGATTGGTTATCAGAAGAGCAGGTCAAAAAAGGATCCTGACCTGAAAAAAAAGCCCCCCGGTGTTTCCACCGGGGAGCCAACCTGCGCAAAAGGATATCAGTCCTTGATGCAACGGACCGCATATCCGTTACTCTTTGGGTCAATGCTGGGTATCCTGCCTATCAAGGCATGGCTGTACAACACATACCTTCCATAGGCATACCCTGAATTTATTTCGTAAACGGTGGACGACCAAAAACTACTAACATAAAGTATTCCCCTAAACTTGTTAAAAAAGAGATCGCTTTCATCCAGGCCGCGCCATCCGCCGGGAAGAGCCGTAAAACCGCTGGAATTGGTGGTTCCCCTGTTTGGAAGTTGCCAATGGCTTGTCCCTGCTTCTTTCAACTTTCCGCCAACATCACCAGAAAATCTGGGTCCCACCGAGTCGGCGGTAGCAGCGCTCATACCCAGGAATTTTTCGAGGATCTTCCATTCAGCACCGCTTGGCAGAGGCCAACCGGCCGGACAGGCAGCGATGGCAGCCGGCCAGTTATAAAGGACCCCATAGGTGGTGTATCTGTCATTTGCCTTTGCAGCAGCCACATCGGTTCCGTCATAACCATAAACATAATAAAGCTTATCGGTGGTGGAATTCGTTGTAAGCTGGCTGACAGATGGCAGCCAGACCAGGTTTTTGGTCATCCAGGTCTGGTTTCCGATTTTATGATAGGAATATATGTTCAGAAAGAGGATTTTGCAGCAGCAACAGCGGTTTATATTGCTGAACAAACTCATAGTTCTTTATGGTGGTGTGATATCTATGATATACAGAGTGCTAAAAAACTTGCTAAATATTCTCAAAGTTGGGGCTTTAAAGTTGAGGATTAATCAAACCACATCGTTATTTTGATTATGGTTTGGGAGTGCTCACTAGACTGTGTCACCTTAATTTATTCTGTCTTCAAAGTAAATCAATAGTTGATTAAGGATCGTTTGCCAGCTGTAGATTCCATTTTCCCATCTTTTTTGGAACTGCAAAGTTGCCAGGTAAACCAGCTTCCTGACGGCCTTGGGGTATTTGAAGTAGCTGGTTAACCGGACCCAGTTGTCCTCCCATGATTTGACACCCTTCTGGTACTTGTCTCCCCATTTGGACTTGAACTCCTCGAAGTGGTGCCGGACCAGTTCCTCAGTGCCGGCCTGGTAAATCTTCTTGAGATCCTGTAAGAGGTTTTTGTAGTTCTTCCAGTTGACATACTTCAGGGTGTTACGGATCTGGTGGACAATGCACAGCTGAACATCCGTCCGCGGGAAGATGGTCTCGATGGCCTCCGCAAATCCCCGCAGATTGTCGATGCTCGCGATCAAGATGTCCTGGACTCCCCGCTCGCTCAGGTCCGTCAGTACCTGCAGCCAGAACCGGGAACTCTCATTGTCTCCCACATATAATCCCAAAACCTCCTTTTCCCGTCGGAGATTAACCCCAAGAACCGAATAAACCGCCTTGGTCAGAACCTTACCATCCGCAGACAAAACTGTATTGACCGCAAAGTATGTAATATTAAAGGAATGCCATGGGAGAGACAGAACCAGTACCAGTAAATTTCCAGTCGACTTAAATGATCTTCAAATACTTCTTCGATACAGTAATATGTTTAGAGTCAAATTCTCCACTATTTACCGATATTCAAGAGGAAATCCCACTAATAGCTTCCTCCGGTTTAAACCAAAAAGATTCAATTTTAAATATTACGGTTAGCTCCTTTGAACTTTTATCTGAGGAATCCAATCGGGAGCGGTTAACCTATCCCTAAACTGGGAAAGGTCTTTCCAAGAATTTGCTATCGGAGTTATGGTTTCAAGCAAAACTTGCCAAATACTTGCCAACTCCCCCAAAACATAAAACCGATCTACTTGATTGGCAGGCAGATCGGTTCTGATATATCTAAAAACTGGAGGGCAAGGTAATATTTTACTAACATCCCATGGTTACTCTCGTTCAATTAAAGGTTACAGGAGCATTTCATTAAGTGTAAACTGATAGTCTTATAATTTGTAAAGTAAAATGCTTGAAAAGTGTAAAATTCATAGTACATTTGCAAGCAAAGATGACCATGGTTTACAAGGCACGCATATCAGACATCGAGTTAAAACGGAAACTCAACGCTTCGGGAGCAGTGCTCATTCGAGGCACTAAGGCTTGTGGCAAAACTGAATCGGCTAAGCAAATAGCCAAAAGTGTGCTGAGTGTAGACAGAGACGAAAACGTACCAGCTCTCATTGATACGGCACCAAAACGATTGTTGCTGGGTGAAACGCCTCGCCTCATTGATGAATGGCAAGCTCAACCAATACTTTGGGACTACATTCGCCACGAAATAGATGAACGGCAGAATAATGCCCAATTCATACTCACAGGATCGGCGAATCCTGAAGAATCAGTTAAGTTGCACTCGGGTGCGGGCAGGTTTACGATCGTGGAAATGCGCACCATGTCGTGGCAGGAATTAGGCTTTTCTACCGGAGAAATAAGTCTGGCTAAACTCTTCAAGGGCGAAACAATTGAAATTATTGACAAACCGACCGATGTGGAATTTATCATCGAGAAACTAATAATCGGAGGTTTTCCGACACTTTTAAATAAAACTATTGAGCAGGCAACCGACTTGAACCGAGCTTATGTAGAATTACTTGCCGAAGTGGATTTGAGCCGGGTTTCCTATGTCAGGCGCGATCCTGCAAAAGTTAGAAGTCTGTTGCGATCGCTGGCGCGGAATACCGCAACCCTAGTGGATATTACCGCCTTGGAAAGGGATATTCGTGAAAAAGAAAACGTTGGCATGACCCGACCTACTGTTTACGATTATCTCGATGCACTTAACCGCTTGATGATCCTGGAAGACCAACCTGCCTGGAACACACATATCCGGTCATCGCATGCATTGCGAAAATCTCCAAAACGCCATTTTACCGATGTTTCTTTGGCTGTTGCTGCATTGGGAGCCGATGAGCATTCTTTGATAAATGATTTGAATTTTACGGGTTTTTTGTTTGAATCACTGGTTACTCACGAACTGCGTGTATACGCACAGGCAAACGATGCAAAAGTGTATTATTACCGCGATTCAAGTGGATTAGAAGTGGACAGCATAGTCCAAAAATACAACGGTGACTGGTGCGCTTTTGAAATAAAGCTCGGAACCGGGCAAATCGATGAGGCTGCGATAATCCTCAATAAGTTTTTATCCAACTTGGATACAGGAAAAATAAATCCTCCCACTTCTCTTAATATTATCACCGGAACAGGTATCAGTTACGCCCGACCAGACGGAATCAATGTCATTTCCCTGGCGTCATTAGGCAGATAAAATCCCCAAAACATTAAACCGATCTACCTGATTGGCAGGTAGACCAGTTCTAAGGATCGAGGTCATAAGTGGTGTTATTTCACTGATTATCTAATTGTATAACCGATTCTAGTCGTACTAATCCAGTGAATCTTACTTCGTTAAAATTTCAACAAAAGTTGTTTGGAATCGTTCAGGAACGGAGAAAAGTTGCCGATCCCATTTATACAAGTGGAGTCAAATTCTTCCATGATTTAACCTGGATATCACCCCATTTCTGGTCCGATTCCCCTCCATAAATCAGTGTGGAAATTTGTCCGGCCCGTCCCGAAAGGCCATTAAAGTAATTGATCTCCCTGAAGAAGTCTTTTGAAATCGTCTGACCAGACTTGATTTCCAATGGGTGCATATCATTCCCGGATTCAACGATCAAGTCAATTTCATGGCCGGCTTTGTCCCTCCAGAAGGTCAATGGAGCTTCTTTCCCGATGTTGGTAAAGCTTTTATAGATTTCAGCGATGATGAAATTTTCAAACAGGCTTCCGCGGAGATAATGGGTAAAAATTTGCTCTTTTTGTGTCAGTCCAAGCAAGGAACAAATCACTCCAGTGTCATAAAAATAAAGCTTCGGGGCTTTTACCAGCCTTTTGTTATAATTCCGATGATGGGGATATAACAGAAAAACGATATAGCTTGATTCGAGCAGGGAGATCCAGGCTTTCGCTGTAGGGTGAGTTATGCCTGCTTCCTGTCCAAGGGCCGACAAGTTAAGTAATTGCCCAACCCTCCCTGCACACAATTTGATAAATCGGGTAAAAGTGTTTAAGTCAGAAATGTTTTTTATTTGCCTGACATCCCGTTCAAGATAGGTTTGTATGTAATTGGGATAATAATCCTGAGGATCAATTTTTTTATCATACAAGCGCGGGTAGAATCCATTCACTAGAAACTGATCGTAATGATCTGCAGTAATTGTTCCAGATTTAAGCTCACTCAGAGAAAAGGGCAGAAGTTTCAGAATAGCAACTCGTCCGGCCAAAGATTGACTGATTTTCTCCAGTAATAAAAAGTTTTGCGAACCGGTTATCACGAATTGTCCGGTTCGTCCTGTCTGATCAACGATTGACTGGATGTACGAAAATAATTCCGGCACCCGTTGGGCCTCGTCAATGATCAATCCATCCGGATAATTTCTTAAAAAGCCTCTGGGATCGGACTGTGCGTATAACCGGATATCGGGTTCCTCCAACGACACATACGCGTAATCAGAAAAAACATACCTGACCAGCGTGGTCTTGCCGGATTGCCTCGGTCCTGTTAAGGAAACAACCGGAAACTTTCCGGCCATTTCCCGAAGTTTGTGTTCTAATGGTCGTGAAATCATGAATCAAAGATAATCATTATTGGACAATTTGATAATCGTATTTTCAATTTGTCCAAATTGTTGAGCGAGAGCTGGACAGAATTTAACTACCATTCACCTCCCGTCAGAGCAACACTTGCCAACCACTTGCCAACTCCCCCAAAACAGGAAACCGATCTACTTGATTGACAGGTTGATCGGTTTTGAAAGCTGAGGTCACAAGCAATGTTAATTATCTGTTTACCAGTGTGTTATAATGAATCTAACTGTAGTGGTCCTTTGTATTTTATGACCTTGAAGATTTCAACAAGTGTCGTTTAGAGTTATCCGGAAACGGGGAAAAGTTGCCAAATACTTGCCAGAAAATTTATGTATTTTTGTTTTAGAATGACTCAAAATGACTAAAGCGGAGATCATACAATTCTGGTTGGATTCGTCTGATAAGGATTTTCAGACCATGCTTCATTTGTATGATTCCCGGGATTATATGTGGTCATTATTTATCGGGCATCTTGTGGTAGAAAAACTGCTAAAGGCATACTACGTTTCAAAAAAGGATGAAAATTATCCCTATAGCCACAACCTTCTGAGAATTGCCGAGAATGCGGGGTTGGTTTTGAATGATGAACAGCAGACGGACTTTTCAACCATCACCGGTTTTAATCTTAATGCCAGATACGATGATTACAAACAGTCGTTCTCACTAATATGCACCCCGGAATTTACTGCTGTGTGGATTGAAAAGATCAAGAGTCAAAGGTTATGGATCAAAGAACAGCTATAGAAATAGGGCGTAAGTTTCTCCGGTTGCTCATACAGCATGATTATCCGGTGAAGCAAATGTTCCTTTACGGGTCCTATGCCCGCGGTAATTATCATAAAGACAGCGACATTGACCTTGCGATTATTATGAATGACCTGACCGATCCGTTCCAGACCCAGGTTAATTTATTGAAGCTCACCTGGAATTTTGACACCCGGGTTGAGCCTCACCCATTTGATGCAAAGGATTTCGCTTCCTCAAATCCAGTGGTTAAAGAAATCCTGCGTACCGGGATCGAAATCTCAGCCTGAGGATAGCAAAACCTGCCAACCACTTGCCAACTCCCCCAAAACAGAAAACCGATCTACTTGATTGACAGGTAGATCAGTTCTGAAGTTGAGGTCACAAGCGGAATCGAACCGCTGTTCACGGTTTTGCAGACCGTTGCCTCACCACTCGGCCATGTGACCGGCAAGGAGTGCAAAGGTAAGGAAAATCCCCGCACATTCCAAAAGAGCCTGAAAGGTTGAAGGGCAACAGGGGCTCGCAATCTTTATGCTACCTTCGCCTCAAATCTGAAACCGGATGGCCCTGAAACCCGAATGGAAAGGATACGCCTGGATCCTGCTGGCTACCGTCACCGGATCAACGGTGTACGTCTTCAGCAAGGCCGCGCTTAACGAGGTCAGCCTTTTCCAGTTCGGCTCCTGGTGGTTCTTCCTGGCTATCGTTTGGAACCTCCTGTTCACCCTGCGATCACCCGAATCCCGCAAGTTCCGCCCGATCACCCGCGGCTCGCTGAAAGTGTTGCTGATCATGGGACTGGTGGAGATGGTTGCCACCGGAAGTTTGTACGCCGCCATCGAGGCTTCTGCCAATCCTTCCATCCCCTCGTTCCTCCGGAACATGGAGTACCTGTTCATCGCCTTCCTGGGCGTGGCTCTCCTGCACGAACGCTTCCGGGGAGTTGAGATCGCGGGTGTGATCCTCTGCCTGGCCGGTGCCTTCGTGATCAGCTATCACAAAGGTGGTACACTCAGTTCATACCTCTCGGGAAGCTCAGGCCTCATGCTTCTCTGTACTTCCTTCTATGCCATCCGCACCCTCCTGGCCAAAAAGTTCATCCATACGATCGGCCCTACCCTGCTGGCGATCAACCGGGCTATCTTCCTGTTCACCCTGTCCGCTGTCCTCCTGGCCAGCTTCGGGCAGAGCATCCGAATACCCGTCAGCGCTTTCATCAGCATACTGATCGGCTCGTTCCTGGGTCCCTTCCTCACCTCCATCAGCCAGTACAGCGCCCTGAAATATATCGAGGCCTCCCGGGCCGCCATCATCCAGAGCACCACAGCCCTCTTTACCGTGATCGGCGTGTTCCTCTACTTCGGCAAGCTGCCCCTGCTGTACCAGGCTCTCGGAGGGATCATCACGATCGGAGGGGTGATGCTGATCATAGCGGGAAGACGGATGGAGGACAGAAAAGAGAAGGAAGAGGGCAGAAGGCAGAAGGCAGAAATTAGTATATAAGGAAGAAGAAATAAGGGGAAGGGATACAGCTGAAAAAAATTTGAATGTATAAAGTACACTTGAAAAATATTTTATCTTTAACAGATACTGAATAGTTGTCACGAGCCGATAAGTCCCTGGTATTGACCCGCACCAACTGGACGGTAGGCGATCCTTTGAAACCAACTCTTTACATCCAAACTTAACCTATTCAACAACATGCGAAAATTTACCCTCTTGCTGGCGCTCGCCTGGCTGGTGGCCGTGCCTGCTTTGCAATCTCAAACCCCCGTAACCAAGGGCGACGGATCGGTTTTCTTCTCCGAGACCTTCGGCTGGGAAAACGCGAATGACCCCAAGGGGTGGACCGCCCCTACGGGATTTTACATGTATGATCCCCTTGACAATGGCTTCAACTGGGAATGGATAGCCGCTGACAGTATCGACGACCACCAATGGACCAAAGAACCGGCTATGCGGTCCACAACTGCCGACAACGGTTACCTCATCCTGTTCCTGTCAAGGTACAATCTGCCTTACATTGACAACCGCCAGCCGGTGAATAATGCGGTTGTTTTCCCACCCATCGACTGTTCTGCTCACTCGTCTGTCGTCGTTAGCTATGAAACCTGCTTTATGAACTATGACGACAATCCGAACTATGACATGCTCCTGGAAGTATCGGTGGACAACTGGGTCCATGCGGCTGCGTTCGATGCCAGTTTCGGAGCGAACTGGAAGCAGCGCCCACTCCTTAATGTTCCCGGTGATCCGGCATTTTTTTCAGCCAATATCTCCGAAGTAGCTACCGGTCAGCCCAATGTCTTGATGAGACTCAGGTGGAATCGCGGTACGTTGTACTTCTGGGAAGTCGATGACTTTAAAGTATCAGAAGCTTGGAACAATGACATGCAACTGAAATACGCCCAGATGGAATGGAGCGATGGTAACGATCAGACCGTGTTAACCCCTTTCTTTATGATGCCAAAATCACAGCTGGTTGGTAATGCTATCACTAACTTCCAGGCATCGGCCATCAACTTTGGCGAATATGATCAGGAAAATGCCTATTTCGAAGTCGATATCACCAAAAACAACCAAAATGTTTTTCACGCGGAAGGACCTCACAAAGACATTTTTACCTTGATAATTGATACCACAACCATCACTGAATCATACGCTCCCACTGAATTCGGCCATTACAAGGTGACCTACAATTACAAAATGAAGGAGACAGATGATACGCCGGGAAACAATATGAAAACCACCTATTTCCATGTGACGGACAGCGCGTATTCTCATTCGGATGATACGGCGGAAGAGGCCTACAACTGGGGTGCCTATTTCACCGACAATGTCACACCCCTGTTAAACCAATGCTACGCAGTTAAATATCCCATCTTTGCCGATTGTCAGGCTAACTCGGTTTCCATTCTTTTTGCCGGCGGTTTGGCCGACGGTATGATCGATTACCATGCAATGATTTATAAATTGGATCCCCTGGGAGTGGACCCGCCCTATGAACTGATCACCTCCGATCAACATGATTACGATTCAACGATGATCGGTAAATGGATAACCTACTCCCTGAATAAAGACGGGGAATCAGAATTCCTTAAGGCAGGTGATATTTTGTATGTGGGGTTCGAATACAATAACATGCATCCGGAATATCTGATACAGCGGTATGATAATATTAAACCCGGTTCCGATAAATCAATGAAAATCCTTGATGCGGTGACCTATATCAGGGAAACGGCTGATTGGACTGCAGTAGCAGTAAGAAACCTTCTGATCCGGCTGAATATCAATGACCACAGCAACCTCATTGACGGCGTGGATCTGAGCCCTTCCTCAGCCTCTCTCGGGCAGAATTACCCGAACCCGTTCAACGGCCGGACCGAGATCGGCTATGAACTGGCGAACGAATCGGAAGTCCTGTTCACCGTGATGGACCTTGCAGGCCGGACAGTCATGGAAGTCAATCAGGGCCGGATGCCGGTCGGGAAGCATACTTTCTCCCTGCAAACCGGCAACCTGGAAGCAGGCGTGTACTATTACACCCTGCGGGCCGGTAGCTTTACACAAACCAGGCAGATGGTGATCGTTGACTGATCACGTGCCTTTAAAAAAAAGCCGCCTCGATGGGCGGCTTTTTTTGCTGGAAGCAGGACCGGAAGGAAAAAGGAAAAAGGAAAAAGGAAAAAGGGTAAATATCTAATCTCAGTATTTCGACAAGTATCTGTTATCTCAGCCATTTTTAAGCATTTTTGCTATCTTAAGGCATTATTCAGGAACCCCATGCAACGCCATCCACTTTCTCCAATTGTACATTCCTCACCTTTTTCCTTTTTCCTTTTTCCTTTTTCCTTTTTCCTGTGTCTTCTGATTCTGTCGCAATGCTCCCCGCACGCCACCGACCTGCTGAAGCAGTCCTTTCTGTCTCCGCCCGATTCCGCCCGCCCGGGCGTTTACTGGTATTTCATGGACGGGAATATGCAGCGGGAGGCCATCACAGGCGACCTGGAGTCGATGAAAGAGGCCGGGATCGGCTATGTGCTGTTCCTGGAGGTCAATGTGGGTGTGCCGCGCGGAAAGGTCGACCTGCTCAGTGACCAGTGGCAGGAACTGTTCAGTTTCGCGGTGAAGGAGTGCGAACGCCTGGGCATCCGCCTGATCATGGGATCGGGACCCGGATGGGCCGGCAGCGGCGGCCCCTGGGTGAAGCCGGAGCAGTCGATGATGCACCTGATGTCCAGCTCCGTTGAAGTGCGGGGCCCATCGGCTTATAATAAAAAGCTTCCCGTTCCCCCTCCGAAAACGCCCATTTTCGGTGACCGGAGCGTTCCCGCGGACCTGAAGGCCATCCGCGATGCCTGGTACCAGGATGTGGCAGTCCTGGCATTCCCCACCCCGAAAGTCAAAAAAATGACCGGACTGATCGATGAAAAGGCCCTTTTTTACCGGCAACCTTATACTTCGATGGAAGGGGTGCTGCCTTTCCTGCCGACAGCAGCCTCGTACCCGGAAACGGCCGGAGCCTCAATCGACCGGGACCAGATAATGGATATCACCGATAAGATGGCTCCCGATGGCACCCTCACCTGGCAGGTTCCACCGGGCAAATGGACGATCATCCGGTTCGGCACCCGCAACAACGGGGCGGTTACCCGTCCTGCACCGGTCCCCGGGCTGGGCTTTGAGGCCGACAAGTTCGACACGGCCGCGTTTGACGCCCATTACGAGGCTTACATCGGGAAGCTGATACGACGGGCAGATCCCCGGCAATCGGCTACCGGAGGAGGTTGGACGATGATCCATATCGACAGCTGGGAGATGGGGGCGCAAAACTGGTCACCCCGTTTCCGCGAGGAATTTCACAAGCGGCGGGGTTACGATCTCCTGCCATTCCTGCCCGCCTATGCCGGGTTGATCGTGGGAAGCGAGGAGATGACCGAGCGGTTCCTCTGGGATCTGCGGCAGACCAGCAATGAGCTGATCGTGGAGAACCATGCCGAACGGTTCAGGGAGCTCGGCCGGAAGAACGGTTTCCGGCTCTCCATCGAGCCCTATGACATGAACCCGGCTGCCGATCTCGACCTGGGCAGCGTGGCCGATGTTCCGATGTGCGAGTTCTGGAGCGATGGTTACGGTTTCAATTCCGCCTTCAGCTGCTTTGAATCCACCTCGATCGCCCATGTGCTGGGCAAGCCCGTGGTGGCTGCCGAAGGATTCACAGCCTGGGATGACGAGGCTTGGAAACTTTACCCGGGAACCGTGAAGAACCAGGGCGACTGGGCTTTCTGCATGGGCATCAACCGGGTGATCTATCATACGTTTGCGCATAAGCCCTACGGCGATGCTCTCCGCCCCGGGGTTACCATGGGACCCTACGGCGTTCACTGGGACCGCGGCCAGACCTGGTGGCCGATGGCTTCAGCCTATCATACCTATATGACCCGGTGCCAGTATATCCTGTCGCAGGGAACGGCCATCGCCGACATCCTCTACCTCACGCCGGAAGGGGCGCCGCAGGTGTTTGTCGCGCCCCCGTCAGCCGTTGAGGGCACAGTGGTTCTGCCCGATAAAAAAGGCTTTTCGTTCGACGGATGCTCACCCCGGATGTTAATCAACCATGCGACGGTCAGGGACAGCCTGATCACCTTCCCCGGTGGCACTTCCTACCGGATACTGGTCCTGCCCGGTATCGAAACCATGACCCCGGAACTGATCACCAAACTTGAGGCACTGACCAAAGCCGGAGCCAGGATCGTCGGGAACCCGCCAGTGAAGTCGCCGTCGCTATCCGGCTATCCTCAGTGCGATAGTATCGTGCAAAAAATTGCCGGCGAACTGTGGCCAGGGTACAAGGATCTCCTATCAACGATTCACGAGTCACGATTCACGAGTCACGAATCACGAATCACGAGTCACGATTCACGATTCACGAGTCACGATCTCTACCCCTCATACGATTCGATTGCCGGACTTCTCAAAACTTCAGGGGTGAGGGAGGACTTTACCGCATCGGGCTCCATACGGTATATTCACCGGTCGTTGCCGGGGCGGGAGATCTATTTTATCTCGAACCGAACGGACCGGAAAGTGAAGGATGTCTGCACGTTCCGCGACGGGACGATGGATGCCGAGCTGTGGGATGCGGTAACGGGCGAGATCAGGACACTGAACGGGGTTTACGCTGCAGAAGGAGGAATTGCCGTGCCGGTTGAGCTCGAGGAATACCAAAGCTACTTTGTTGTATTTAATTCAGGTTTGAGCATGAAGGAGAAAGGAGGAAGGAGGAAGGAGAAAGAGAATGTTGATTTTCCTCCTACGGAAACGGTGTTGGAGCTGGGCGGGCCGTGGAAGGTCAGTTTTGATACAGCCTGGGGCGGTCCGGGAATGATTGTTTTTGATACGCTGGCCGACTGGACCGCCAGGCCGGAGCCGGGCATCCGGTTTTATTCAGGCATCGCCCGCTATTCCATCACCTTTGATTATCCCGGTGAGCGTTACGACCTTATGCGTAATCAGTTCTATCTCGACCTGGGTGTAGTTAATAACCTGGCACGCGTCAGACTGAACGGCAAAGAGCTGGGGACAGTGTGGACCGCGCCATGGAGGATCCGGACTTCCGGAGCCCTTCAAAAGAAAGGCAACCGTCTGGAGATTGAAGTCTCGAATCTCTGGATCAACCGCCTGATAGGCGATGAAGCTCAGCCCTGGGACGGCGTTGAGGAAGGCAAATGGCCCGACTGGCTGCTGGAGGGCAGATCCCGGCCAACCGGCCGTTACACGTTTACCACCCACCGGTTTTACAAGGCGGGCGACACTCTGGCACCATCCGGGCTGATGGGGACGGTAACGATTCAGAAGGCAGAAGGCAGAGGGCAAAAGGCAAAAATTAGTAAGAAGTAAAAAAGGATTAAGTAAAGAAGGTGGGGTGTGTAATTCTACCTTAAACCTTACTTATTCCTTTGTTCTTCTAACCTATAACTAATTTCTGCCTTTTGCCCTCTGCCTTCTGCCTTCTGGATCAGCTCCTGCCTCCCCTTCTGGGCAGGTCGCGGAAACCACCACCGCCGCTGGGACCACGATATCCGCCGCCGCCTCCGCGGTTGAAACCTCCGCCTCCGCCCTGATATCCGCCGCCTCCGCGGTTAAAACCACCGCCGAACCCGCTCTTGCGCTCGGGTTTATCTTCGGCTTTGTTCACGACAATCGTACGTCCTTCAACTTCAGATCCATTCAATTTCTCAATGGCCTTTTTAGCAGCCTCGTCATCCGGCATTTCAACGAAACCGAATCCCTTGCTCCGCCCGCTGATTTTATCGGTGATGATCTTGGCGGAACTTACTTCACCGAACTCTTCGAACATCTCCCTTAATTCGGCTTCAGTCAAACGAAAAGGAAGACTGCCAACAAATAAATTCATGATCGGATAAAAATTACTTTAGCTTAAAAACAATTACCAACTCAAAAATAATAAAAGTCTGATTATCCAACAGCTGAAAAATTGCTTCAGTCCCTGGTCTCTTGTCTCTGGTCTCTTGTCTCTTAGTCTCTTCGTCTCTTAGTCTCTTAGTCTCTTAGTCTCTTCGTCTCTCAACCTCTCCATCTCCACGCTAACGGCCCCAATCTTGCCTCCCATCGGAGGGTTGAGCTTGGTAACCTTCACCCTGGCCCGGTCAAGCTGAGGGAACTCGCTGAACAGGCGGTCGAGGATCCGGCAGGCAATGTGTTCCAGAAGATAACTCTTGCTTTTCATCTCGCTCTTTACCAGGTCATAGGCCGACTGATAATTCAGCGTATCACGGATATTATCGGAACGGCAGGCCGCGGAACAGTCTGTTTCGAGCTCCAGGTCGACGATAAAGCGGTTACCTACAATGCGTTCCTCCTCGTAACACCCGTGGAACGAATAGAACTCCATTTTCTCGATGCGGATCAGGCCCATGTCCGGTTGATTTGAGGCACCAAGTTACTGACACTCCCCGATTCCAACAAACCTCCAAAAAATAAGTGTTTTCCGGGGTCATTGATTAATTTTAATCCGGCAAACCCAACCTGTTATCCCATGATCCTGAAGAATTCCCCTGCCCGCGTCCGACTGGTTCTATTGTCTGTTGCGGTTTTGGCCACTCGCTGCTCGCTGCCATCCGGTGATCCGCTCAAAGCCGGTTTTCTTGAGCCGCCCGATTCCGCCAGGCCCGGTGTTTACTGGTATATCCTCGACGGGAACCTGGATAAGGAAGAAATCACCGCCGACCTGGAGGCGATGAAAGAGGCCGGCATCGGATATGCCCTGTACCAGGAGGTCAGTAACACCCCGCGAGGGAAGATCGATTTTTTAAGCGAAGAGTGGCAGGAGCTTTACAAGCATATCGTTCGCGAAGGTGAGCGCCTTGGTATCCGGATCTCCCTCGGCAGCAGTCCGGGTTGGACCGGCAGCGGCGGCCCGTGGATCAAACCCGCCCAGTCGATGCAGTCCCTGGTTGTAAGCTCCACCGAACTATCGGGACCAGGAACCGTAACGGTCACCCTTCCGAAAGGAGAACCGAAATATGCCTACACCAATCCCCGGGCTATGAGCCGGGAGATCCGGGCAGCCAGGGATGAATGGTACGAAGATGTTGCCGTGATCGCCATACCTTCATCCCGCTTCCAACCCTTTGACCAGGCCGACGACAAGGCGATGTTCCATCGCGGTTTCTATTCCTGGCGGCCAGCCGTGGTTCCTTATTATATCCCGCTGGCAGAGTATCCCGGTGAGGCTGCCGGTACGGTGGATCCATCTGAAATGAAAGATATTACGCATTTGTTAAAACCCGATGGCAGCATCACCTGGAAGGCGCCTCCGGGCCGATGGACCCTCCTCCGTTTCGGCCGGCGAAGCAACGGTTCATACACAATGCCCGCACCGGCACCGGGACTGGGACTGGAATGCGACAAATTTGATACCGCGGCCCTCAATGCTCACTATGACAGCTACCTTGCCAAACTGATCCACAAAACACAACCGCTGAAAGTCACCGATGGGGGCGGATGGTACGGGATCCATATCGACAGCTGGGAAATTGGATCACAGAACTGGTCGGGGAATTTCAGGGAAGAGTTCAGGAAAAGAAGAGGCTATGACATGCTGCCCTATTTCCCCGTGTTTACCGGCCGGACAGTTGGGACCACGGAGATTACCGAACGGTTTCTCTGGGATTTCCGGGAGACCAATAATGAACTGGTAGTCAACAACTATGCCGGCCAGCTGAGGAAGCGCTGCAAAGCCGACGGTTTGGCGCTGAGTATCGAGCCGTACGATTCCAATCCTTCCGCCGATCTTGACCTGGGAAGCCAGGCGGATCTCCCGATGTGTGAATTCTGGAGCGAGGGATTCGTCACCTTCAATTCCTCCTTCAGCTGCGTGGAAGCCGCCTCGATCGCCCATATCAATAACAGGCCCATTGTTGCGGCGGAAGCGTTTACTGCCGATGACACGGAAGCCTGGAAAAACTATCCGGCCATCATGAAGAACCAGGGCGACTGGGCGTTGGCCACCGGCATCAACCGGATGTATTTCCACACCTTCGCCCACAAGGCTCACGGATTGGACTATAAGCCCGGGATCACTCTGGGCCCGTGGGGTGTTCATTGGGACCGCAGTCAAACCTGGTGGCCGATGATCGGCGGTTATAACCGGTACATTACCCGGTGCCAGTTTGTGCTCTCACAGGGAATTCCCGTTTCGGAGATTCTCTATCTTGCCGGTGAAGGGGCGCCCCACGCTTTCCGCCCACCTGAATCTGTTTTTGACGGAGATACCCTGATGCCCGATCACAAGGGCTACGCGTTCGACGGCTGCTCGCCCAAAAACCTGATCAATACAGCAACTGTCAAGGATCATCGTATCGTGTTCCCCGGAGGAGCATCCTATGGATTGATGGTGCTGCCGGCATTCGAGACCATGACCCCCGAACTGCTTGCCCATATCGAAAAAATGGTGATGGCCGGAGCCATTGTGACCGGTAACCCGCCCAAGGGATCACCCTCCCTGACCGGTTATCCGGAGTGCGACGAGCGAGTGAAGGAGTTTGCCCTTAAACTCTGGGGAAGCTTTGATATCCCCGCAACCCTGACGGAGCGGACATACGGCGAAGGGAAGATCTTCTGGGGAGGTGAACTCGACGTGACTGGAAAAATGGTCCCCTTCCCCAGCCTGCACAGCATGCCTTGGCCCGCCCTGTATCCCGACTATGATGCCACTGCTAAAATACTTCAGGCACTGAAGATCAATCCCGATTTTACCTCCGCGGGATCGGTCAGGTATGCCCATCGCACCTTGCCCGGCCGGGAAGTCTATTTCATTTCCAACCGGACGGGTAAACCGGTTGCGGAAACCTGCACCTTCCGCGACGGATCCTTCACGGCCGAGTTGTGGGACGCCAATACGGGCGAGATCATGACGGTACAAAACCTCACTGCCACCCATGAGGGAATAGTCATTGACATCGAGTTCGCTGAATATCAGAGTTACTTTGTTGTCTTTACAAAGGGAAACGCTGAGGTAAAGGAGGAAGGAGGAAGGAGGAAGGAGAAAGATACTTATACTCCCCTCTCCCGCGACCAGCAGGAGACGGGAGACCAGAGCCTGGAGGGGCCATGGACCGTGTCGTTTGACCCGCACTGGGGCGGACCCGGATCCGTTGTCTTTGAGGAGCTTACCGATTGGACGCGACGGCCGGAGGAAGGAATACGATATTACTCCGGTATTGCGACCTATAGCAAGACTTTTGATCTGAGTTCCGATATAAATCGGGATAAAGGAAACCGAATATACCTGAACCTGGGCAAGGTCAAGGTTATGGCGCGGATTCGCCTGAACGGAAAAGACCTGGGTGTGGTATGGTGCGCACCGTGGCAGGTTGAGATCACGAAAGCGCTAAAAACAGGAGGCAACAGGCTGGAGATCGACATTGCGAACCTGTGGCCCAACCGGATGATCGGCGACGAGAACGAGCCCTTTGACGGTGTAGTTGACAACAAATGGCCCCAATGGCTCCTGAACGGCACAGAGCGCCCAACCAAGAGGTACACTTTTACCACGTACCGCTTTTACAGGAAGGGCGACCCGCTGCTTCCGTCAGGATTGCTGGGACCGGTCAGGATCATTACCAGACACATAAAGGACTGACAACATCAGGGGGAAACCATTATCTTTGCTCCGTTTCTTCACATTCATCCGAGATTATGAGCGACGAAAAAGATTTGCCGAAAACCGGTGAACCACGGGTGCTGAATTTCATCGAGCAGATCGTTGAGGAGGACCTGAAAACCGGCAAGCACGGAGGCCGTGTCCAGACGCGGTTTCCGCCCGAGCCGAACGGGTACCTGCATATCGGCCATGCCAAGGCCTTTTGCCTCGATTTCGGCATTGCCGAAGAGTATGGCGGCAAATGCAACCTCCGGTTTGACGACACTAACCCGATCACCGAAGACACCTCCTATGTTGAGGCTATCCGGAAGGATATCAAATGGCTCGGGTTTGACTGGGAAGACCGGGAATTTTATGCATCGGACTATTTCGGGCAATTGTACGAGTTCGCCATCAAGCTGATCAGGAAAGGCAAGGCTTATGTATGCGAGCTTTCAGCCGATGAGGTAAACGCCACGCGGGGAACCGATTTTGAGCCTGATAAGCCCAGTCCGTACCGCGACCGGCCCATAGAAGAAAACCTGGATCTCTTTATCCGGATGAAGAACGGGGAGTTCCCGAACGATTCCATGACCTTGCGGGCGAAGATCGATCTCGCCTCGAAGAACATGCACATGCGCGACCCGATCCTGTACCGTATCCGTCATGCGCACCATCACCGCACGGGCGACCAGTGGTGCATCTACCCGATGTACGACTGGGCCCACGGGCAAAGCGACTCCATTGAAGGAATAACCCATTCGCTCTGCACCCTGGAATTTGTGCCTCATCGCCCATTGTATGAGTGGTTTATCAGTGAGTTGGAGATCTTCCCCAGCCGGCAGATCGAATTTGCCCGCCTGAACCTCAGTTATACGATCATGAGCAAGCGCAAGCTGCTGCAGCTGGTGAACGAGGGGCATGTCAGCGGATGGGATGATCCCAGGATGCCTACCCTGCATGGATTGAGGCGCCGGGGCTATACGCCGGAATCCATCCGGAACTTTGCCGAACTGGTGGGCATTGCCAAACGGGAGAACGTCATCGATGTGGCCCTGCTGGAATATTGCGTCAGGGAGGACCTGAACAAGCGGGCACCCCGCGTGATGGCTGTGCTCAATCCCGTGAAACTGATCATCGACAATTATCCCGAAGGGAAAACCGAGCAGCTTGAAACGGTGAATAATCCGGAAGACGAATCCATGGGTACCCGGATGCTGCAGTTCTCGCGTGAGCTCTATATCGAGCGGGATGACTTCCTGGAAGAGCCTCCGAAGAAATTTTTCCGCCTGTCGCCCGGCAACGAGGTGCGATTAAAATCGGCTTATATCATAAAAGCCGGATCGGTAGAAAAAGATGCCAATGGCACCATCACTGTCATTCATTGCACCTACGATCCGCTCAGTCTCAGCGGCTCGGAAGAAGCCAAAAGGAAAGTGAAGGGAACGCTGCACTGGGTATCGGCCCCGCATGCCCTGGATACTGATGTCAGGCTGTACGACCGCCTTTTCAGCGATCCTGATCCTGACGGCCATAAAGATCAGAACTTTAAGGAATTCCTCAATCCCGATTCCCTTCAGGTGCTTAACCACTGCAAAGTCGAAGCCTCCCTCAAGGATAACAAGGAACTCGATCACCTGCAATTCATCCGCCTGGGCTATTTCAACGTTGATTCAGACAGCACGCCGGAACACCTGGTGTTCAACCGGACGGTGGGGCTGAAGGATACGTGGGCGAAGCAGAATGGTTAAGGCAGGAAGGCAAAAGGCAAAAGGCAAAAATTAGTAATAAGTTGTTAAGTAAGAAGGGATTATGACTAACCCCAGACTTCAGTCTGGGGGCTACCGTCTACCTGTTATGACAAACCCCAGACTTCAGTCTGGGGGACAGCAGAGAAAGCTTAATCAACCGGCACTTTGAATCCCAGCCACCTGCTCAGGGTGTCGTAAATCTTTTGCTGTTGATCGGCGGGGAACGCCCGGATGCTGCTACCGTGATAGCCGCCTTTAAGAATCATGGTCAGGGCGTCTGCCGGACCGGTTATTTCGGTTACGCCGGTGGCTGTCCAGGTATCGTACTCACCGTAGATATAAAGGATATGATCACCCCTGTTCTGCACGAAATCATGCAGGAACGTCAGGGTTTTCGGGCTGAAGGTTGTATCGAGCCCGTAAGGAAGGAGTGCAAAGTCATAGGTTATGGGAACGGTATCCTTCAGATACTTGGAGAAGGGCTTGACATCATACCCGTAATAGCCCATCTCGGTCATGGCCTGATAATAGTGCGGCAGGAACTGCCTGAGCCCTGCGTCGCTGAACCACATCAGGTCGGTAACAGGAACCATTGCATCGAACAGTTCCTTGGGTGAGGCTGAAGCTGAAGGCAGGCTCATGGGTTTGGCGGCACCATATTGCCACATGGCAAAAGGAAATTCCATGACATTCAGATCGTAAGCCCGGTCGACGCTCATGGGGAAAGTCCAGTTTCTTTTCTTGCAGTACTCTTCCACGAAGGGCATGATCTCCGTTTTCTTTTCAAACAGGGCTACCTGGTAATCGTAGATTTTCTGGCGTTCCTGGGGAGTGCCGACATTGTTCAGGAATTCGAAAATCCTCGGGTCGACTTTCTGCGTGTTGAGCGGTGCGACGTAGGGTATGCATACATCCACATCTTCCGGGTAATAGGCCTTGAACATCATGGCAGTCTGGCCATCCTTGCTGGCTCCGGTCGAAAGCCATTTCCCCGTATAGAGCTTCTTGAAAAGTTGCACGATGGCATGGGCATCACTCGCGGCCTGCCAGGTGGTCAGGAAGGTCCAATCGAGGGGCTGGGGCACCGATTGTCCGAAATAGCGGTGCTCCACCCGGATCAAATTGGCCTTGAGGAGTCCGGCTGGTTCATTATAGCCCAGGCCGTTCGCACCATATCCCGATGTACTCAGCACCATGGGTTTATCGAAACCGGTATGTCCGATGAACAGGCGCTGGGAGAATGTCGGGGAATTGGGGTTGCCGTGATCCACCGGCTGGAAGATTTTAAGCTCATAGGTTTCGGAGAATTGCCGGCCATTCCGGTAGACCCCGACGACTTCTATGCCCTGCAGGTTTCTAAGCGCCTTCAGCAGGACAGAATCCTGAGCCACCGCCGTTGCGGCGATCATCAGGAAAATAGCAATCAACCTGAAGGAATGCTTAGTCATATCGTATGCAGTGGCCAGTTAGCTAATGGGTTTGCAAATGTACACATTTTTACATAATTATACCAATTGAATCTTGGGAAAAGGGGAATTAGGTATAGATGCCGGCGGGAGGGTGAGGTTGGATATTGGATATTAGATTTTGGATATTGGATGTTAGATTTTAGATGTTTGAAAAAAAAG
>CAZJNQ010000025.1:17859-36507 GCA_964547475.1 uncultured Porphyromonadaceae bacterium | reverse complement strand
GTTCTGCCTGCAGGTACGGTGATTGCATGCGTCTGGGTGATATAATTGGTTTTGCTGATCTCGATGGTATAACTGCCTGGTTGCAGCAGCCTCCAGAACCTTCCAAAGTCAGGTTCACTCATCCTCGGCTGAACGCGGTCCTCGGGAAGCTCCAGGGTCCTGATCCGGGCAACCAACGGCAATCCGGTCTCACCGTCCAGTATATGTCCGGTGATGCCCGGACCTTTAATCCGATCAAACAGGTACAGGGCTCCGGCCAGGTTGTCCTGAGCTACTTTCATCCCCACGGAAAACGGCGGTACGAACTGGTCGGCAGTTTCGACCGTATATTCGATGGTCCCCAGCTTGCCGTACATCCAGCATTTGCTGTAGCCTGTCGTACATTCCGAAGGATCGACGCTGTAATGCCCCGTGCCGTTATTTTTGGGGATCCGGCCGGCAATCGAATCCCCGATCTCAACGATCAGGTCATGGTCCGGGGAGCGCGGTTCTTCCGACCAGGTATAAAGGACCTGCTCACCATAGGAATGATAGGTGATCGAGAGCACCGGTTTTTGGACGGTTGCCCAGTCCCGCTTGGCATCCGTCTCTTTTTCCGAGAACGGCGAAGGCCCGCGGTATACCCAGTCGCCCGGGTTGCTGCTACCGCCCGATAACCACCCCCAGGCATAATTACGGTTCAGATCAACGCCGTCATAACCGGGATCCACGATCCCGTTCTGATTGTTGTCACGCAGGTTTTTTCTCCACCACGGACTGCTCAGGTTATTATCAACCAGGTATTTGTAACCTTCCGGGTTGATCATCGGGATCACCCAAACTTCATTATCGTTCACCCAGGCGGTTACCTCCGGATCCAATCCGTAATTCCGGAGAAGGCGTTCCAGAACGTAGAGCGTGCAGTACATCCCCACAGGCTCCCGTGCATGATGCAGGCCATCGAACAGGATCGAAGGCTCATCCTCTTCCAGCTCCGGATTATCCGATATCTTCAGTGCCGGGATCAGGAGGTTCCACACCTGGCTGTATCCCAGCGTATCAAGCCGGACAATCCGGTCATAAGTCATGGCGTAATAGTTCAACAGCTCCACGACCTCCTCATACGATCTGTACTGGGTGACATTTACCCCGGGAGGATCGAAGGGCAGGATGTCCGTAACAAATCCTCTTTTCCCGATCTCCAGCAACTCTTCACCGGTGACCACCGCATCGACCGTCTGCCCCACAAGCTCCGATGCCAGGTCGAGATTCATGTCAGCCAACCGGCTGAAATTTTCTTTCTGATCCAGCCGGATCTTAACAAGGAAACGCTCCTGGGAATAGGACGAAAGAGCCAGAAGCAGCATCGCGACAGATAAAAGCAGGTATTTCATAGGTAATCCCTCCTCCCGGTCTGAAGGCCGGGATATTTCCACATTCCACATTTCCACACTTCCACATTTCCACATTCCACATTATCACATTTCCACATCTTCACTCCTCCACATCTTCACTCCTCACTTAAATAAACCATCCACCCCTTCTTCGCCTCAACAGGTATCCCTTCACCCGGGCGGAACTCCCTGGCAGGCTGGAAATTCTCCACGGCGGGGGCATACATCCGGCATTTATCCGGATTCAGCCCCAGGGCTTTCCAGTTGATTATCAGGTTTATAGTTTGATTCTTATCGCTGAAGTTGCCGATCGAGATCAGGCATATCCCCTGCCGGGAATAAACGGTGGCCTTCACATCGGGGTTATCGGTTTTAACCGGACACTCCTCATTCCAGAAACCGGTCATGCGTGACTCATCGATTTTAAACTCGTCCCAGATCTTCCAAACCGGACGGGGATCACAGAGAACGCCTTCGGTGGTCCAGGGATGGCGTACGGTCATTCCGAAAACCATACCGAGCCAGCGGTTGCCTCCGCCCTGGAGCATGTCGCCCATCAGTCCGAACGGGATGCCCGATGTTTCCACCAGCCAGTTCTCCGGCGACATCTTATCGTACTCGAAGCTTTCGCCGAACCAGAGTTTGTCGACATAGGGGAAAAATTCGGCGTATTGGATGGCCGGTCCTTTCGAGAAGCCGGTGTTTGAGTGCAGATCGATGATGCAATCCGGTTTGAGCCTCGACATCACGGTGCGCATCCTCTTGATGATGGTCCGGTCGAAGGAAACATCATCGAGGTAAAGGCCGTCGATCCCTACATTTTTAACCAACCAGGCCAGCCCTTCGATGTAATAGTTCAGCCACCTTGAATCGCCGGGTGCGCTGAGAATAGATGCATCCACTCCGCCGTCGGCAAAATGCTGGTACCACTGCGGGGTATAGCCGTCGATAAAATGCTCCCGCAGCCAGGGATAGCCTCCGCCCGAACCGTTCCCGAGGATCTCGTAGCCCAGGCTTCTCAGAGCCCAGATCTCGGTGACATGGTTGGTTAGCTCCCTTACCGTATAGTAGATTTTAACCTTCTTATCGAACTGATGGATGGAATCGACAAATGACTTCATCTCATTCACGGCGATGAATGGATAATTAATATAGGGATTGTACTTATTGGCATGATGAACATTGATGATCCTGACGCCCGCGTCGAAATCGGCCTTCCCCGGAGTGGGCTGTGCACCGCTGTGGTAAAAGCGGTTCACGAACTGGCTTTTCGTATCGACCTTTTTAACCGGGGTCATCAGCATCGACCATTCAAAGATGTAGCGATCGCCGGCCCTGAGTGTTCTGGGACCCGAAAAGACACGCGCGATGGTATTCCCGTTCCCGGGCAGGATCCTGAATCCCCCGTTGCCCTCATTGTCCCAGGATGGCGGGGGAGCCGGCCTGTACAGGTTCAGCAGGGGCCCGTGGTAGGTCGATCCGCGGAGCTCGCACCAGATCCCCCCTGTTGCGTCGCCGATCCAGAAACTATCTGAAGGGCCGCCCCATTTCGACGAGTGAAACATCGGGACGGAACACCCGGGAAGCCCCATTCCCATCATATATTTTGTCCGTCCCGGGATCAACGGAATATCCAGCCGGATATCATCCACCGTCATGGAGGCGGGGCTATCCGAAGAGTTCAGGTAATCCAGCGTTGCCGTACAATGCATGTACCCATCGTATTCCAGTTTAACCTGCCAGGTGACCTTCAGGTTTCCCGCTGTCCCCGTTGCCTCATGGGTATAAGCCCCCGGCTTGAGTTCCCGGTACGTGATCTCAACCGGGATTGTAACCGGATCATTTTTAACGATCACTGAAAAACTTACCGGGCCACCCAGGACCGGATTTCCGGAATTGACGATCTTGTCCGGTAATCCGCAGGGAGCCACGGAAATATGGTGATTGGCCACTTCGAAAGCGTTAACCTTTACCGCCCGGATAGGTGGGTATGGGGGGATCGGATCGCCGTCGGATCCGGCCGTCGAATTAAGCCAGCGGAGTCTCGAATGGCGCCAGGTTTCACTATCGCCCCGGTCTGCCAGGATTTCTGATCCGATCTCAAGGTTTATTCTGATTTTTTCAGGGGGCATGTTTTTCCCCTGTATCGTGATAATGCCTATATAGCTACCAGGGACAATGGCCTCCGATATGTCGGCCCCGATCCAGAGCGCCTGCACCCGGTCCTGCAGAATATCCAGTTTCCTGACGAAAGCTTTTCCGTAAGGATCGGTTCCCTCCGTGTTGAAGCAGGTCATCGGTACGGACGGGCCTTCAGGGTGGTCCGGCGATGAGAGGGAAGCAAGGTGTACTTCCAGTTCCCGGATATCCTGCCGGGCGGCATAAACGCCGATCTGAAAAGCATAATATTCATTCCGGAGGGCTTTGCCCCGGAATTGCCCGGATGGCCCCGATTCTATCCATTTCAGGGGAATCCGGTCCTTCATCCGGATCGGAAACTCGCGCTTTTCGGGGAAGCAAAGTACGGGACCCCGGTACTTCGACCGGAAAGCATCAAGCTCAGCCTGGGTCGGGATAATCTCCATCGGGAAAAAAGAGTCGAAAGCAGTCCTGCTTTCAATGGACAGAATTTTGGTTTTCGCGATCATGCCCTGAGTCAAAACCTTTCCTGCCCCGGGCCAGATGGCATCCGGTGTCGGCTCGGGTTTCAGGTAGGAGCGGCCGTAAAAGCCCCATCCCTCCTGAACCTCGATTGGCAAATAGTAGAAATAATAGGTTCCCGGCCGGGTTACTGGTCCGAACAAGATTTTGCATTCTTCCTGATTGACAGATAGCCGTTTGACATTTTTAACAGTATCACCGGTCTCTTCGGAGACGATCAGGAACCTCTTCTGATCCGGACTCGGATCATGCCTGCGCCAGGGCAGGTTTAACTCTGCAACCTCGGCCGTTTGCGCAACGATGATGACCGCCCGCTGGCTCCCGAAGGATTCCGGCCAGGGCGAAGTGGCAACGGTCCATTGGGCTTTAACGGGAGACAGGCAAAATAACAGGAAAAGAAAAAGAAAGCACTTCATGTCTCGGGTCCGGATATAGGGATTAGCAATTAAAAGTAGCTCATGATAACGGAATTTGCTAATTTACCCATGTGCTAAACTTGAAGGCCGGAATCTTCAATCGTCAATCTTGATTTGAATGTCCCAGTCCATCCGTCAGATCGGTGAGGAATACAACGAACAGATGCTCGGGATCCTGTTATCTTCTCCGATGGAATCGGACGGCCTGTCGCTGTGCCTCGACCGTTCGCCCGATATTTTCGCTGTACCGAAGCTGTTTTTCGATTCCTACAAGTGCTACGGGTTCTTCATGGATGAAGAACTGGTCGGTTATGTGATGATTTGCCGGAAAAAGCTTTATGTCAATGGAATACCGAGAGAAGTGGGCTATCTGGCCAATCTCTACGTGAAGCCCGATGCCCGCAAGAGGGGCTGGCTCTACAAGGTGTCCGAACCACTTTTCCGGGAAGCTCTGGAGGAATTGAAGATGGGTTATGCCACCACCATGAAAGGCAACGTAAATACGGAACCCATGATAGGGCGAAGGATATCCAAGTACCGGTTCGTTCCCTTCTCAAAGACCATCGGAATTAATTATGTCCATAATATCCTGATCACGTTCAACAAGCGTGACCGATCCGGGTATTCCGTCCGCCGGGCTGCGGAGTCAGATATCCCCGAAATTGCCAGGTTGCTGGACGGGGAATACCGGGGCCGGTTATTCGGCCCGATCATGACTGAGGACAACCTGAGGGCAACCATCGGAAAACGGCCCGGATTTTCGGTGAGTGATTATTTCATCGCTGAAAAGGAAGGGAAGATGGCAGGGGTTTGTTCCGCATGGAACGTTTCTTCGATCCGTAACCTGCGGGTCATGGCGTACCGTAAAAAGTACCGTTGGGTAAAATTTGGTTACGGACTCGTGGCCCCGTTTTTCGGATTCCCGCGGCTGCCTGATCCCGGCCAGCCCTTTCGAGAGATCGTGATAAATGATTTTGCGGTTGAGAACCGGGATCCCGTAATTTTAAAGGCGTTGTTGACGCAGGTTTACCGGGAGTACCGGAAGCTCGGGTACAACATGGTACAGATAGGAAGCGACGAAAGGGACCCGATACTGGAAGCAGCCAGGGGATTCTTTTCACAACCCCTTCGTTCGTGGATCATTTTTGGGGCCGATGAGCCGGATAAGATCGAAAAGGAAGGGATCGATTGCTCAAATCCCTACCTCGACATAGCTCTTACCTGAAATAGACCCTGAATTCTTCCTCGCTGATTTTCTCGATCCAGTGCCCGAATCCCAGTCCGGTAGCCTTATTGGTCAGGGGTGTGGGATGAATAAGACAGTATTTTTTTCCTTTTTCCTTTTGCCTTATTTAATGATCTCCGGCTTGAACGTGAACATCACCCATGCCCAGTTCTGGGTTCCGTCGGCATGCCCGCCTTTCAGCAGTTCCAGGGTCTCGGTTGCGAGCAGGTGGGAATATCCCAGATTCAGTTCAACCGATTCGTTTAGTTTATAGCCGGCATAAAAGTCGAACTCGTATCCAAGGTCTTTCTGGGTAGTCAACTCCAGGTCAGATTGCGCCCAGAATTTGTGGATATCGAGCCCCAGGTCAACACCCTTCACTTTATACCCGATCCTGGCATACAGGTCGCGCAACCCTACTGAGCCCAGGTGATTTCCTACGTAGAAATAGTCCATGTGACCGTTGAATTTGTGCCCCGTGGCATATAAAGGATTGAATGAATGAGCCGTGTTGACGGCAGCTGCCTGGTCTGTCCCTGACAACTCCTCGAAACCTGCCCCGAGGAGAAGGTCCCCGGCCGGTCTCCAGGAAGTTTCGAAGAGGTACTCATAGGCTGACAGATCCTTGCCGTTTACCAGCTTGCCTGCTTGATAATAGGCATTCCCTGTAAGGAGTAACTTTCCAAGCTTGTATTCGAACCAGGGCCCGACGGTTTGGGTAAAAACGGTTTTCTGGGAAATGATATCGCTGTTTTCATCTGTCGTGTTGACGGGCCTGCCATCGTTGATCCCCAGGAGGCTGACTTTCAGGTCACCGAAATTCTTGTTGATCCAGAGAAACTGCATGAACTTGTAGGCGTTCGGACCCGAATAAAAATTGTTTTTGCGGTCGCCACTTTCATTATAGGCGACTCCCAGGTGTACATCCACGTAACCCTTGTATTTGAGGAGAGCCAGGTCGTGACTTCTTGCCTGCTGGTTCCAGGCGCTGTTACCCAGGATCCGGCTGTTGTCATATACGAGCTCCTGGCGGCCCAGCCTCAGGCTCAGGGAAGGGCTGAAATTCACTTCTCCCCAGGCTTCGTGAATGGAAACGGCAAAATCTTCATTGAGGTTTTGCTGAGCCTGGCTGCCCCAGATGCGGACGTCCTGCAATACCAGTTTGGTCTGTATTCCTGAAGCTTTGAATTCAAAGTTCAACCGGGTTCGCTGGCTGGTGAACAGCGACGGCTTCTGATCCATGTCAGCCAGGGTGGCATATCCATGGCTGTATTCGGTCCTGGGCCTGAATTCGGCCGATAACCTGAACTGGGCAAATGTGCTTCCTCCGAGAAGAAGCAGTGCTGAAAAGATGATTGTCTTTTTCATATTCATATGACTATTTCCATTGCGGCAACACGTCTCTAACAAATTCCCCCTTGTCAATGTTTAAGGTTTTCATGTCAAGCCTGGCAAGAATTTGGCCACGTTGTTCAAAGGGCCCTGGATGTGATGATCGGTGAACTTCTGGCTTCCTTCCGTTGTCCTTCTTATTTTCCTAGTGTCCCTGTTCAGCCGCGTGCTTCTAACCAATCAGGACATTGGCGTGGGAGAACGTATAACTGACACTGGGGGCCTTGCGGATGAGTGCCAGAATGATGGTAATGGATCCGATACGGCCGATGTACATGGAGAGAATCAGAATGGCTTTTGCCGCATCGGAGAGGTACGGAGTGATCCCCATGCTGAGCCCCACGGTCGAGAGAGCCGATATTTCTTCAAAGATCAGGCGGGATAAAGGGATACCGGGCTCAACTATTGAGAGCAACAGGGTCCCGATGATGAAGAATCCTGAATAAATGACGGCAACGGCAACCGCCCGCTGAATGAGCGTGGATTTCAGGGTGTGCTGCAGTATCTCCATGTTGCGGTTTCCCCGCAAACCCAGGAACGTGGATCGGACAATGACCGCAAAGGTGGTCGTCTTGATGCCGCCGCCGGTTGACACGGGACTGGCCCCGATGAACATCAGAAAACAGAAAACAAGGATCAGGACTTCGCTGAACTGACTGATATCCACGGAATTGAATCCGGCTGTGCGGGCAATGACGGAATGAAACACGCCCTGCATGATCCGGCCTCCGACGGAAACATCCGCGGGATGAACCGGGTAGAAGAAATAGAACATCACGGCGCCGCCGGCTATTAGGAACAGCGAGGTCCTGATAGCGATCCGTGACGATGGCTGCAGCAGCCGGAAGAAATTCCACCGGCTGCTCCTGGTTTTGATAACCCGGACAAAATCCTGCAGCACGGGAAAGCCGATGCCCCCCAGGAATACCAGCATCACGATGACACCGTGAAGTCCCCAGGACAGACGGATCCCTTCCTCCGCGAAATTGCCCGGGAACAGGCTAAATCCGGCATTGTTGAATGCGGATATGGAATGGAACAGTGAGTTGAAAAGCTTATTGTAATTATCAGGGAAGGTATAATCCTTGCCCCAGGTGAGAAAAACCAGCAGGGTACCGATCGCTTCAATAACAAAGGAAAATAAAATAATGGACCGAAGGATGGACTTCGATTTTGACATTTCATTCGTATCCAGTAGGTCCTTAACAAGCGACTGGTATTTAAGGCTCGAGGAATCGCGGTAGAAAACCGCAAAGAATGCACCGAAAGCCACGATGTTGATCCCCCCCAACTGGATCAATATCATGATCATCCAATGACCTTTATGGGTAAAAAAGGTGGCGATATCGACCGTTGTCAATCCGGTCACACAAACAGCGCTGGTGGAAGTGAACAGGGCGTCGATCAGCCGGATGCCGGAAGTGGTCATTTCCGGCATCATCAGCATGCCGGTGCCGAAGGCAATCAACAGGAAAAAAGAGGCGGCCAGCAATTTGGCCGGCGAAATGGAAAGCTTTGACAGTTTGACGGCAGCTTTCCCCAGCTCACTTCCCATGATGATGAAGAAATAGAGCTGGACAGCCAGAATGGAAATATCACCAACCGGTATGCCGATCCATTCTGAAAATATCTGGTTGAGCATCTCCCCCCCGAACAGGAGAAACGAAACCTCCTCAACAACCAGGAACAGGAAAATGACGGTATCGAACCGGTTTTCACGGATAAAATGACCGGGATGGAAATCGTAAAAGATCCGGATCAGGTATTTTAATATGTAAAACCAGATGCTCAGCCTGATGGTCAGGTTCACCGCAGTCAATGAATCGGGTGTCTGGGGGAATCCGTAATAATAAATGATGGCAATAATGGCCGCAAGGGACACGAAGAAGGTTCCCCACATGAGTACCGTCAATACCGTGTTTTTACTCGAGAAAAGGTGCAGGTTGATCCTTTCGCGGAATTGCTGGATTTTCTCCCGGGAGGGCATGAAGCGGATTATTCGTTAATGGCGACAAACCGTTCCAGATCCTTATTCAGCCCAAACAATACGAGAGTATGAAAGCTTTCAATCCTGAATTCGTAGTCCACAACCCCTTCGATATGGCTCTCGTTATCCTTGATGGATTTAACTGTTACCAGGGAGAGGCGGTAGCGCTCCCTCAGGCTGATGTTCCCAAGTGTGCGCCCGACCAGCTGCCGTGGAGTTTTGATCTCGGCAATACGATAATTGTCAGGCAATTGCAAATAAGAAACCAAGCTTGGATTGGTGAGCCGTTCAGCCACGATCTGACCCACTTCACCCTCCGGACTTAGCACTTCATGCACCCCAATCTTCTCGAGGATCAGGCGGGCACGTTTTCCCGTAGCGCGTGCAATGACCCGCTTAACCTTAAGTTCCAGGAGAAGTACCGTGCAGAGAAGCAACTGCTCCATATCCTGGCCAATGGCTACCACAACTGCATCCATGTCCTGGATATTGACAGACAAAAGCGCTTTTTTGTCAGTGGCATCCAGGGCAACGGCATAGGCTACCTGGTCGGAGAAATTATCCACCACTTCCTCCCGGTGGTCAATGGCCAGAACCTCGGCTCCGCATTTGGTCAGGGCGGTGGCTATTGCGCGACCAAACTGGCCTAATCCGATAACGGCAATTTTTGCTGCTGACATAATTTCTTGAGATGGACGTGCAAAGGTATATCAGAAGTCATTCGATTGAAAAGCAACACCCTGAGTTTTTTTTCGTGCCTGGATTACGAGGATACCAAAAAGTTCTGGCCGTTTACCAAAACTACATACTCTGTACTGACACAAATGGATTTTTGCTCACGTCTTATTGATGAGATGAAGACTTCAGGCCATCTGAAATGTCTTTGCATGGTACTGGCTGCCATGATTTTATTTTCTTTCCGGACGTTCTCGCAGGGCAATCCGGAAATGGAGCAGACCGCTCTTGAATTTCTCAGGAAGAAACAACCGCAGTGGGTTCCGGTCAATAACTGTTTTGACCGGAAAACCCAATTGGGGAAATCGGTGGTCTATGAACAACTCCATCCTCAGATGTTTGTCATCGCAGCGGAAGTACAGGGTCACACCCGGGTCATCGGGTATTCGCTGCAGAACTGTTTTTTCCCCGAAAATGACGAACTCACACCGGTTCCCGTTCTGGCGCAGTGCATAGAAGACAATGTAAACAAGCCTGGCCGCTTAAAGGTTACAGGCAAGCCCGAGGGAGCTGTGGGTCCACTGATCCGGACCCACTGGGGGCAAAGCCAGTTTTTCAATTATTTCTGCCCCAAGGATCCCAGGGGGCCGAACGGCAGGGTTTACGCCGGATGCACTGCGGTGGCGATGGGACAGATCGTGAGATACTATGGGCCTTACAATAGCTTTAATTTCAATCATTCCTATCAAAGCGGCTTTTTTGGTATCCTGAACGCCAGCATCGGTCAATACAACTGGTCCCTGATGGATGAGGTCCAGGTGGCTGTGAACCTTGAGATCAGTGATTTTCTTTACGATCTGGGCGTCCTGCTTCACACCACCTACAGCGTCTCGGGTTCTTCGGCCAATACCCACCGGACCCTCGAGGCATTTCATGAATTGGGATACACCGGGGCAACCCTGCTCCGCAAGTCGGATTTCACCCCTTCATCCTGGGAAGAGGAGCTTTATCGAAATCTCTCACAATATAAACCCATCTGGGTTGCGGGTGGCGGACATGCCTTTATTTGTGATGGGTATGACGAAGAGGGCTACTTCCATTTTAACCTGGGAGCCGCAGGTTACGGTGATGGTTTTTACCCGCCCGGGCTGGTGATGGGTTTTCCCGTATCGGAAGCGATCACGGAACTGGAACCGGTGAGCTGGCCTCTCCGCCCGGTGGCAGTATCCCGGATCATTCAGGGGAGCGAACCCTGTGTGTCATGGAAATATCTTCCTGATAGCCGGGCTGAACGAAGTCGAATTTATGTGGACGAGCAATTCCTTCTGGAGACAACGGATACGCTGTACCCGCTGGGGAACCTGTCACCCGGGATCCATGCCATTCATGTCTCAGTCGTCACTCCTGATGGTGAATCACTCTGGATCGGACCCCTGGAGGTGTTCATCATGGGGACATTGGTGACAATCAAGGATCCTGAAGTTTATAATGCCGTAAAGAAAGCTCTCGGATATGCCTCTTCTGACACGGAGATGCCGCTGATCAGCCAGGGCGACCTCGGCCGGATCATCACCTTGAGCATGGATCTGCCAGTCAGGAATCTGGAAGATATCGAATTGTGCGGCAGGCTGAAACGGTTGCGTGTGACCGGTCCCCCGGAAACAGGGCTTGATCCCGGCCCCCTTCAGTACTTGCCGCGGTTGCAGGTGCTGGAGTGGTGCGGACAGATGGCCGGTGATCTGACAGGGCTTGACGGTCTCGTCAGCCTGACTGAATTGCACTTGTCAGGATGTCCTTTTGATTCCTGGGAATTCCTTCGGTCAATCACCAGACTGATGAAATTCAGCTCGGTTTCGGCGAGGGCTCCTGATCCTGCGCCTCTTTCAGACCTGCCATTCCTGAATGATATCAACCTGAGTGCCAGTGGCCTTGAGCAGGCGGAATTCATTTCCGGGAAAACCACCCTCATGAGTATCAACCTGTCCGATAATCGTATCCATGACGCTGCTTTTCTTGACCGGCTGGTTGACCTGCGGCAACTCGACCTGTCGCACAACCAGCTCACGGTAATGCGTTTGACGGATGGCTTGAAATCCCTCGCCACAGTTAACCTGGAGAATAACAGGATCACCTCCCTGATCATTTCCGGGGATCTTCCCTCCCTGGCACGGCTTGATCTTTCAGGGAATCTTCTTTCCTCCCCGGGCCGGCTTTTTCTCTATACTCCTGCCCTTCAAGAACTTGATTTGTCTAACAACCGCATCCTGGGGATGGGAACCTACCGATGCCCCAATCTTGAAACCCTGGATCTGACGGGAAACCTGATTATCGGGTTGAATTGGCCGGCACTTCATCCGGATCTCAAACACCTGGGCCTGTCACGCAACCGGATCAGTGATATAAGTGGCCTGTCGGAGATGGTTCAACGGAGGCAACTGAGATACTTATCCCTGACCGGCAATCCCCTTTCAAAGGAATCATTCGAAACCAACCTGCCTGTTTTCCGCGAAATCCTCGACAGCCTTTATTATCCGGACACATATGAACCGTACAGCCCGTGTTACCCCACTCCGGCTGACGGAGACCGGTTTCCCGGCAACCGGATGAAATTTTCCTGGCATTCGCCACAAACGGCTGAGAACGCCGTGTATGATGTCTTCCGGCTGGAGGGCGATAGCCTGATCCTTCTAAAGGGCGACCTCGCTACCAACCTGGTGGAACTTGAAGGTAAGCCTGCGGGATCCCTTCGATGGGCTGTTGCCATGCGGACCTCAGATTCAGTTTATTATTCCGGCATTTATCAGGCCTATCCTGTTTCTTTATGGGACATCCCTTATTTTGAAGGTTTCGAGAATTTTAACGAATCCGAGCCGCTGGAAAGGCAATCCGATCACTGGATGGTTGACGGGGAAGTGCCCGGACAATCGGACGCGGCAATCGTCGGTTCTTCAGCCCGGAACGGATCTCTCAGCCTTCAGATCAGGGGGACAGCGGTTTGCAGGTTACCGTTGGATCACCTGAAGCTGACAGCCTTGACCGTCAGGTTTTCCGTACTGGTTCCGCCTGGTGCCGGAGGCTCCTGCAGGATCGATAATCTGAATGGTCTGGAGATCACAATTGAAACTGATGAAGCAGGGCAGGGCAGGGTGTACTTAAACGATAAACTCAGTCTTGACTTCCCGGTTGAGGCCGATCGATGGACCGATTATCGCCTGTCTGCCAATGCCAGGAACAACCAGATCTTTGTATGGGCGGGAAACAGGCTGATCGTCAACCAGCCCTGGCTGTTTCCGGGAGGATTTGTTTCCCTGTCGTGCCTTGGTTTTAATATCCATTCAGCGCAGAATGATACGGATCCCAAATACCGCCTGATGCTGGTCGATGATGTCGCGATTCAGTCCAGTTCAATGACCGGAACGGAGGATGCCGGGTCATTGTCTGCCGATATCCTGGTCTATCCCAATCCTTGCGGCGACTGTTTCTATGTTACCGTTCCGGAGAACGAGGTCAATTTGACCATTACCGATATGACCGGCAGGCTGGTCCGGTCGCAGATCCTTCAGATGGAGCCCGGAGGGACCGCCCGGATTGACGTTAACGACCTGGTCGATGGATTCTATTTGATACGGTTGAGGACCCAATCCGGTAATTCCGTCACCTCCAGGCTATTGAAGGCAAAGGCCTGATCCCCGCCGTTATTAATCGAAAAACGTATACTTTTGGGCGTTTTAATTCAAGTCCAATGGTTGTTGTCGGCGCCTTGTTAAACAATGTGGTGCGCAAAAAAAGTGCGAACTTCAAGCGCAAGCAAAAGATCGGCCAGGATGTTCAGGCCAACACTTTGGTCAAACTTCTGACCCGGGCAAGGGATACCCAGTTCGGTGTTGCTTATCAGTTTGACCGGATACTTGCTTCGGATGATCCGACAAGGGAATTCCAGAAAAACGTTCCCATTTTTAACTATGAAAGGATTTATGAGGAATGGTGGCATAAACTGCTGAACGGCGGGCAAAATGATGTTTGCTGGCCGGGAAAGGTGAAATATTTCGGGCTGACTTCTGGCACCTCCAACGATTCATCAAAAAGAGTGCCCCTGACAACAGACATGATCCGGGCCATCCGGAAAGTGGGAATCCGCCAGTTGCTGGCTTTGTCGGATTACAATCTGCCACCGCGCTTTTATGAGAAATCAGTCCTGATGCTGGGAGGTTCCACCTCCCTCACCCGGATGGCGACCTATTTTGAAGGCGATCTCAGCGGGATCCTGGCAGGCAGCCTGCCATTCTGGTTTAACCGCTTTTATAAGCCCGGCAAACCGATTGCCAGGGTCAGGGACTGGACCACCAAGATTGATAAAATGGTCAAGCGAGCTCCCAACTGGGATATCGGGGGTATTTCGGGTAATCCGGCCTGGGTCCAGATCCTGTTGAAACAGATCATTGATAAATATCACCTGAAAAACATCCATGAGATCTGGCCCAATTTCAAAGCCTTCGCCCATGGCGGTGTTTCACTGGAACCCTATAAAAAAAGTTTTGACCAGTTGCTCGGGGAACCTATCATTTACCTGGAAACCTATCTTGCTTCCGAGGGATTTCTGGCTTTCCAGCGTGACAGGGACTCCGACATGCAGTTGGTACTGGATAACGGGATATTCTTTGAGTTCATACCCTTTGATAGTCAGAATTTCAATCCTGACGGGGAAATACTGGAAACGCCTCAAACCTTGCTCCTGAACGAGGTGGAAGAGAACCGCGATTATGCCCTGTTGATTTCAACCTGCGCCGGCGCCTGGAGATACCTGATCGGGGACACTATCCGTTTTACCGACAAATCAAAAGCCGAAATGGTCATAACAGGGCGTACCAAGCATTTTCTGAGCCTCTGCGGGGAACACCTGTCGGTGGATAACATGGTCCGTGGTATCCAGATGGTTTCGGAGGAAATGGGTATTGACATCAAGGAGTTTTCAGTTCAGGGTGTTTCGGACCAGGGCCTCTTCGCTCATAAATGGTACCTGGGTATTGACATTGAAGGGGTGAGCAGTGAGGATGTCGGAGAGCTACTCGACAATGCATTGAAAACACTCAATGATGATTATGCTGTTGAGCGGCAGGCAGCCTTGAGAAAACTGATCGTAGAGATTCTCCCGAACAGGGTTTTCTATGATTTTCTGAAATCAATAGGGAAAGATGGAGGCCAGCACAAGTTTCCGAGGGTTATGAACGGCCTGTCAAAGGACTGGGAGGAGTTTTTAGCTTCCCGGGCAATACAGGGACCGGAACTGAACTGAGACTGCCCGTCGATTTTCCAGCCAGGCAACTGAATAGCATGACGTTTCCGATTATTCTCAAAGGCATACTGACCGGGTTGCTCCTAAGCGTTTACGTAGGAGCCACGTTCTTTACGGTCATGGAAACCGTTTTCCGCCGGGGACCCCTGGCGGCTGTCTTCCTCAATGCAGGAGTCTGGTTCAGCGATATCTGCTGCATTTTCCTGGCCTATTTCAGTGCTGCCGAACTGATGCAGCCGATTTCACACAATATCGCGTTCAAGCTGGTTGCCGCCGCGGCTTTCTTGTTTTTCGGCCTGACCTATTTTCTCCGCAAGCCGGGTGAAACGGTCAAGCCTCTGGCCGGAAAGGGGGTTGCCATATTGCTGATCAAAGGATTTGCGATCAATACCCTGAATCCCGGAGTTCTGATCTTCTGGTTCGCCACGATGACGTTCGCGGTTACGGTCCTCAAGCTGGTTGGAGTCCAGATCCTTTACTATTTCGCAACCACTGTCCTGACCATGATGGTTGTGGATATGCTTAAAATACTTTTTTCTTCAAAGCTGCGGAGACTGATCACCCCGCACCTGATGTCCAGATTGTTCAGGATTACCGGGATCATCCTGATCGCTTTCGGGATCTACGTTATTATCTGGGCATTGTGGTACTGATCAGTAGCGGCACTCCTTCGCCGCTTCGGCAAACGCCGACAGGTGCTCAGGCGGACAATCGAAAAAATGATCTGAAGCGGAACAGATATATCCGCCTTCATAACCGACTTTCTCAAACAGTTCAACGACGTTTTTCCGGATCCGCTCAACCGGTCCTTCACCGAGCGTGCTGAACTGGTCCACCCCGCCTATCAGGGCCAGGCGGTTTCCGGCTTTTCTTTTGAAATCCCAAGGTTCCTGGTTTCCACCGACACTCACCGGTGCAAGGGTTTCCGATGCATCGGCCCCGGTCCGTACGATCAGGTCTTCGATGCCTACCGTTCCTCCACAGGTGTGATAGGAAACCCTGAAGCCCAGGTCGTGAAGGGCATCGTGCATCCTGCGGTCATAGGGCAGGCAGAATTCTTCAAACAGGGCAGGGGAGATAACCGTTGAAGAAGCCGATCCTCCTCCGGTTTCGATCAGGTCAAACGTGGCGCCTTTCATCGACTCGATAAAGCGCAGTTTCTTTTCCAGGAGGATATTCAGCAGTTCATGAACCCAGCCGGGCTTTTCAAAAGTGGCATATATCAGGTCTGTGATATCATACAGGCAGGCTGCATGCTGCCAGCATCCCGCCTGGTCTCCCCATACGAAGCCCCTCAGGATTCCGGCATCGCCGACTTCGTCGTATTTTTTTCTGACGGGCTCCAGGGTGAGCGTCCGCTCTGGCATGTATTTCCCGATCAAATGGATATCTTCATCCTTTTTGATCAGGTATTCCGTTATCCAGGTCGTCTTCCGGTTGCCTTCCGTTTTATAGGTCAGTACCCCTTCCGGTGTGTGGATGGTATGGTGGACTATCCGCTGATCCGGATGGTCGCTGATAACCTTTGCCTGGTCCTGCCAGGTCCTGGTATTATGCCTGGAATGATCCGCATCCACCACCCAGAATTGATCCATCTCCTCGAAATACTGGATCTGCGCATCCAGGCCTGTCCGCCTGAAGGCTTCGAGGTCAGGGATCCCCCCCATATACTTGTTGAGATGATAGGCCTGCCACTGGTGTACCGATGCAGGCAAGCGATCAGGTTTCTCCCGGCTGAGAGCGGCAAGAAGACGTTCTTTGGATGTCATCACTCACTTTTCGCACAAAGATAGTCAAATCAATCCTGCGGCTGCGCGAAGACCTGGGTCCAGTAGAGCCCCGTCAGCCAGGCTCCCATGACTGTATAACGGGGATTCATGATATTGACGCAATGACCCGGGCTGTCAAGCCATTCCTTCATTACCTCATCTTCATAGAGCGCTCCGTAAGCAACATTCTCCCCGCAGGCTGTCCAAAAATAGTGAACCGAATAAAGCCGGTCATCCACCTTTTTCCCGTCCGAACCGGTGTGGCTGAGGAAGCCATTCTGATACATGTCATCGCTGTGTATCCTGGCCGCCTCTTCCAACTTGTCGTTCCATCTCAGGTCCTTGACCGGGCCATACCATTCCGATCCGCAATAGCGACCCTCCCTCCGGGCCTGGTTGACCAGCCGGAGGATTTTTGCCCGGCTGAACATGGGTTCATCGGCCGGATCCGAAGCTTCGCAAGCCATGGTCATCAGTAGAAAGACCATAAGACCAGAGACGTAAGACTGAAGACCAGAGACTAAAGACCACATGAACCATTTTAAAGCATTCAACATGTCCAAATCATCCCTTTTATTTGTTATAACGCTTTCACCGATCAAACTAGTACCTCACTTCCTCCCTATCCCTCACCATTCCTCACCATATCTCACCATCCCTCACTTCACCCTCACCTTCTTCACCACCTCATACACCAGCGCCAATTGTCCGTCGCCGAGTGCCCAGGGAGTTTCCTCGGGTTTCCAACCCGTTTTGGCAAGCGCTTTTTCAGCCACCGGCTGATTATCCGTGTAGACGGCAACCGCCCATAACATCAGCGGATTGGTCGGTTGGACCTTCATCCAATCGTTCAGGATCCGGTCGCCATCAGCCTCCTTGTTCAGTAATACCTGCGAAAGGGCTGCCAGGAGACAGGGTGTATCCCAGGCCGGTTTGTTCCTTTGAGTCCAGTCAACAACTGCCTGCAGATACCGGGCACCCTCCTCATTCCTGTCCATCTGGAGACAGCAAATCCCGCTCAGGTAATCCTCTATCCGTTCATCGGTGAGATAGGGTTTTCCGACACCCAGGCTCTGGGGCCACCGGCGTGCATTTTCAAGGTCATTCAAGGCCTTTCCGTAACGCTGATGCAGCAAGTGTTCCACTGCCCTCAGGACGAGTGCCGACCGGTATATTTCGTGCCCTTCGCGGGCACCTTCGGTTGGAAGAATGGTCAGATGCGCGAGAACGTCCAGGCATTGATCATAATTGTGATTATACAATTCAGCCTTGGCGCGCACGAATTCCAGGATCATGTGCCCGGGTACCTGTTCGGTTCCTTTCCGGGCAGTTAGAAGGGCCTGGTGCCACGACCGGTTCCTCAGGAAATAGTCAGTGAGGGCTTGCCAGGTCCGCCATTCCCCCGGTTCCAGCCGGGTACCGTGCTCCAGGTCGTGAATGACCAGTTCATTGTCATGACCCTCGAATAATTTCGCCCGGCTGAGGTAGAAATGCGCTTCAACCGGTTCATCTTTGCAGGACCTGAACAAGTCGCGGGCTTTCAACGTATCATCGAGGTTCCAGCGGATCAGCCCCATATAGTAGCGGTTCCTCCAATCGGGATGCTCCGCTTCCGCCTGTTCGATCACGGGCAGGGTTTCAACCCGCCAGGGGAAGGAGAATTTGGTTGAAGAAGAGGTTGAAGAACCCGAGGCAGTTTTTTGCAGAAAATTAAGCCAGTACCCGACTTCAGGACAAGGCGGGGCCAGTTGAAGCAGCTGGATGGCTTCTTTGTTCAATCCGCAGGAATGATAGAAAATGGCCAACTCGAGGTAGGTTTGTTCGGGAAACTCGTTCCTGATCAAGCCGGTGAATGCC
>CAZJNQ010000025.1:1984-17759 GCA_964547475.1 uncultured Porphyromonadaceae bacterium | reverse complement strand
TGCCAATCCGGAATATTTTAAAACCTGATCCTGTTTTTTCTCGATCAGGGCAATTTCGGCAAGCTGGGTATAAGCGGCCGACCGGTATTCCATGGACCGGGCCGCAATTCCAAAAGCTTCCCTGGCCTGGTAAAAGGACTGCTTCTCTTTTTTAATGATTCCGTAGAGGTAATTGGCGGCAGGCTGGTAAGTATCCAGGCCCAGTGCGATCAGTAGCAACTCTTCCCCCAGGTCGGGCCTGAGGATGCGTATGTATTCCTCAGCCAGGCCGGTCAGCGCGGGTATGAACCTGGGATCTTTGGCCAGGCATTTACGATAATAATCCCGTGCTCTTGAATATTCCCGCTGACGACTCCATTCGATGGCCTGCATATAGAGTCCCTGTGCGGTATTCCAGTCGAACTGCGGCGAAACCACGGGACGGTCGAGATCACGTGTTGCCTGGTCGGCAGGGGAGTAGATGAGCCTGGTACCGATCCGGACAGCTAAGCGTGATGCCTGACTCGTGACGCGTGAAAAGGAATAGGTAAATAATTCCAGCGGCTGGAGGTCCAGGGGAAGAGATATCGATTGACCGTCAGCAAACTCAACCAGCATGGTATCCTTCACATACTCCAACGGACTAAACCGTATCACCGTCTTTTCCCCCGTCTCCCCGCCTCTTGTCTCCCCGTCTCTTGTCTCCCCGTCTCTTGTCTCCCCGTCTCTTGTCTCCCCGTCTCTCGGTCTCTCCGTCTCTTGGTCTATATAAAGGATCCCCGCCTGACTGATCTCCGTCACCCCTCCTGTCCCGACGACCGGGAACCAGCATTCGCTGATCCGTTCGCAGCTTTTCGAAGGGAATCCCATGTGTTTGAAGGGGGTATAAGTACTGGAGGCCGCTTCCTGGTTGAAAAGGATACCTGTTTGTATTTCAGTGTATTGCATATTCTCCGGCTGATCAGTCAGGAGATCGGTCCAGATGGCTCCCTGAGGACTCAGTGCCCAGATCCAGATCTTTTTCCCGGGTTTTTCCGGGTAGTCATTCCAATGTCCGAAGCCGAAATTCCGGCTGGGATAGAATCCGGCAAAAAAATCGGAATAGATCCCCAGGACGTGATAGCTGTGATCGGACCCATAATTGTTTTCAGCATAATTGGAGATGTCCCGGCCATCCGCCAACAATGGCCATGGCGAGGCTTCCCCGCCGTGGCCGATATAATGATCTCCCGGAAATATATATTTCAGATCTGGCGCCGCATCGGCTGCCGCGGTAGACCAATGGTACCTGGATGTGGACAGGTCCATCGGGTTGTGCCAGAAGATATGGGTCTCGATCCAGGCTTTGTCGCCGGGCAGGCGGATCTCCACCCTCCATTCGGTCCGGGAGGTCAGGTCCATCGCCCCGATCCAACAGGAGGCGCTTCCATCGGGGTTCATCCGGGTTAAATAATCGACCGGACTGGCTGTCGTAGGGGCATGCCCGATGGAACCGAAATTAAACTCGATCCCTCCGGAAGTCCAGGCTCCCCGCATGGCGATGTCCCTGAATTTGACCACCTTGTTGAAATAAATGAACTCCTGCCCGGTGGATTTTTCAATGGCCCCAAGGATCTTGCCTCCCATCTCAGGGGCTATCAAAACGCGGATCCATTCATTCTCAAGTTCCACTATCTTCCATTCCTTGTCAATCCCTTTTGAGGCAAACCCGTCAAACCGGTAATACGGATAGATTTTGCCTGTGCGCGCCACCGGGTTGGGGTCGCTGAAAGGATAGGTGAGAAAGGACCGGGTGTATTCCCTGACGGAAGAAGACCGAGAGACTAAGAGACCAGGAGTCGGAGAGACTAAGAGACCAGGAGACTGAGGGACCAAGAGAGTGGGGGACCAGGAGAAAAGAAGTAAGGTAAAAGCGAGGCGGAGATGGAGTTTCATTGAAATCGGGTTTTTACGAAGGTACGAAATGCGGTTATTATCAGGAATGATTAGTAATTTACGCCTTTCATACAAAAATCATGGGCGGGGATACCTCAGCAAACCATCCGGTTAGGGTTTCCTGGGCGAAAGACTCAGATAATCAACGGATTCTTGACTTGTCTCCGCGGTGTGCCCAATCGGGGATGATCAGGATGTATCCCGACCGGAGTCCTGTCTTCAATGCCTTGCACAAGCTGATAGATCCTGATTCTTATCATTTGATGGCTACGGCCGGTGACAGGGTGATCGGGCTCCTGGGCACCATTCATCAACCGATGTATTTCAAGGACCAGATGCTTGAAATGGCCTATTTCATGGATTTCAAGGTTGATCCGGATTATCGGAACGGGTTGACCGCGTTTCGCCTGGTAAAGCCCGCCACTGAGCGTGAACGTGCAGCGGGAACCCGCCTGGGGCTGGCAACCCTCCTGAAGAACAATGACGCTCCGATGGCTTTCACCAAGGGACGCGGGGGGTTCCCGGCTTCCCTTTATCTGGGGGACAACCGGGTTTTCAGCTTCATTCCGGTCAGGCGACTGAAAACCGATCCGCAATTCGTCATCGGCGTGCCGGCTGAACCGGACATCCCCGAAATGGTGGCTCTCTATAACAAGTTTTACAGTACTTACCGCCTGGCTCCCCGGTTATCGGAAGAAACTTTCAGGCACTATATCAGCCGGATAGACGGGTTGCAGCTAGAACATTTCCTGGTCGCGCGAAAAGAGGGCAGGATAGTGGCTGCCGTTGCCCTTTGGGACGAGCATTCATTCCGGAGGTACTGGGTAACGCGGCCGAACCTGCAGATTAAAATGATATCCGGGCTGGTCAACCTCCTGTCACATTTCACGAAGGTCCCCGAACCTGTCCGCTCCAATCAACCTCTCAAGCAGCTTTCGCTGGTCCTCTATGCGCATGACCGTTCGGTTGAAGCACTTGGAGCCCTGTTCCGGCATGCCAACAACCTGCATTTCGGCGGAGCTTATTCGTTGCTGCAGGTCCAGATTCACCAGGATGACCCCGCCAATGCGGGCCTCAAAGGACTGACAGGCATTTCCCTCTACACCGAGATACACCTGTTTACCGACACCATTCAATTGGCCAGGGAAATCCAGAATACACCCGGACTGATGCACCTGGAGTTTCAGAACTACGTATAGGCTTCGCGAAGCGAAGCGACCTATTTCCCTCCTGTCTTGTTCACGTACCGCGAGTAGTACTCGTTGAACTTGCCCTCAATCTCCTTAAGGAGAGCGTTTTCCTTATGATCCTCGGCAATTTGCATCAGTTTGCGCATTTCGTAGCCGAGGGCGTTCTGTATGTCGGCGCTGACCGAGTTGATCAGGTTGGTAGGCAGGCTGAGGTAATAATCAAGGTTATCCTTGACCGATTCAAAGGCAGTTTTGACCGTCTCCCGGCCTTTTTCCGGATTGCCCAGGCGGAACCAGATATCACCCGCATCAACATCCCAGAAGGTATACCCCACAACGTCAAGCGGCATAAACTCCTCAAGTTTGTTCATGGCAGCAAGGGCTTTGGCGGAGTCGCCTTCATCCAGCAGGGTATTGACGAGCCGGTAAAAATTATTTTTCAGGTTCTGCATCATCCGGCGGCAGGTCTCATCCTGGTACACATCTGGGTCGTTGAAATGGGTGTATCGGAATTTATTGACAAGGTTATCATACAGTATATCAGTGTCAACCATCCCGCTCATCGATGTCTGCCTTTCACCCTTGACCGGGATCAGGCGATAGCAAAGTCCCTGAAGCTCGAGGTAATTATCCAGCTTCACGGAACCGCTCTGACCCGGAGTGGTGTAATAGATCGGCCGTTCCCAGTTGTTGTTGGCCAGGATGTCCAGGATCACCAGTTCATCCTTGTATACCTGGTCCTGGCCCATGCTCCACACGATCGCCGAGTCTACCTGGGAGATCCTGTCGGGGGTAACGGTTCCGGTCTTCAGCACCTGGTTCCGGTCCACCGGAAGCCTGAAGGTTGATGCCGGGATGACATTGAATTTCCGCCCTGTCGTGGAAGTACGGATTGCCCTTGGGTCATCGCTGGATGCATAATCAACCAGTTCCTTCAGGTCATAGGGTTGCTTGATCTCGTTGAGTACAGGCACATAACCCCGTTTGCCCTGCCTGTATTGCTCGAACTCCATGGATATCGGGAGGGCCTTGGAGGTATAATAGGTTCTTTTCAGCTGGTCGATATACCAGTCCTGGGGCAGGAAAGGCAGGCAGCAGACGCGGACATCCTGGCGCACCTTTTCCACTTCCTGGATATACCACAGGGGGAAGGTGTCATTATCGCCATTGGTGAATATCAGGGCATTCTTATCCAGCCCGATCAGGTAATTGTAGGCAAAATCGTGAGCGGTATAGCGCCCCGAACGGTCATGATCATCCCAGTTTTGAGTGGCCAGTAGTGCCGGAACAGCCAGTAGGCAGACACCGGTGGCTGCCAGCGCGCTGATTTTGGAATCGAGTTTTTTCCTGACCAGCTCGTACAGGGCTATAACCCCAACCCCGATGAACATGGCAAAGGCATAGAACGAACCGACATAGACATAATCCCTTTCCCTTGGGGTGACCGGCACCTCGTTCAGGTAAACGATGATCGCTGCTCCGGTCATGATGAACAGGAGGGTGACCGTCCAGAAACCCAGCTTGTGCCTCTTGTAATAGAACCAGGCACCGATCAGGCCGAGTATCAGGGGAAGCATGAAATAACTGTTCCTCCCCTTGTTTTCAGTCAGGGTTTTTGGCAGGTTATCCTGCGGTCCCAGGCGCATGGCATCCAGGAACTTGATGCCCGTGATCCAGTTCCCGCTGTTGATGTTGCCATAGCCTTGCTCATCGCTCTGACGGCCCGAGAAGTTCCACATGAAATAGCGGAAATACATGTGCCCAAGCTGATACCGGAAGAAGAACCGGAGGTTTTCACCGAAAGTCGGAACATTCCTGACCTCGCCTTCCCCATCGGGATTCTGGATCCTTACCGGCCTGCCCTTGATCTTACCCCACTGCTTGTAGGCATCGGCGTATTTGGATTCCTGCGAATTGTACATGCGCGGGAAAAAGGTGGTGAACCGCTTGTCATACACGTAATCCGTCCGGGTATCGGCAACGGCATATTTGCCGTCTTTCTTGTAATAGATATTCTTGCCTTCCTTATAGTCCACCATGGGGGCATTGAAATATTCGCCGTGCAGCAGGGGCCGCTGGCCGTAAACCTCCCGGTTGACGTAGGAGAGCAGGCTCAGGGTGTTATCGGGATTATTTTCGTCGAGAGGCGGATTGGAAGCCGACCGGATCGGAAGGATGATGATGGAGGCATAACCGATCATGATGAAGCAGATCATCAGGAACACGGTATTCCACATCACTTTGCCCTTCCGGTAGGACCAGAGAAGGGCGAAAACCAGTGCCGCGATCAGGATCAGGATAAAAATGATGACACCTGAATTGTAAGGCAGACCGACGGTATTGATAAAAAACAGCTCGAACCACGAGGCCGCCTTGATAGTCAGCTGGATCACACCATAGAGCAAAATGGCCAGCAAGAGGAAAGAGCCGGCAACCGCATAAAAAACTCCTTTCCTGGTGACCGGATGTTTTTTAAAGTAGTAAACCAGCACGATGGCCGGTAAAGCCAGGAGGTTCAGAATATGGACCCCGATGGAGAGCCCCATCAGGTATGCGATCAGGATCAGCCAGCGGTCGCTCCCGGGTTGGTCGGCCACGTTCTCCCATTTCAGGATGGCCCAGAACACTGCGGCGGTAAACAGGGAGGACATGGCGTACACTTCGGATTCCACGGCGCTGAACCAGAACGAATCAGTGAAGGTGTAAGCCAGGGCACCGACCACACCTGCCCCCAGGATGGCAAACAGGTCGCCTTTTCCCGGTTCCCGTTCCTTGCCGAAGAAAAACTTGCGGGCGAGGTGGGTGATGGACCAGAACAGGAACAGGATCGTGAACCCGGAACACAGGGCAGACAGCACGTTCATGGTTTTTGCAACGGCAGCTCCATCGCCGAAGGCAAACAGGGAAGCCAGTTTACTCAGGAGCATCCAGAAGGAAGCCCCGGGAGGATGGCCGATCTCCATATTATAGGCTGTTGCTATGAACTCACCGCAATCCCAGAAGGGAGCGGTCGGTTCAATGGTCAGCAGGTAGACAAGGGAAGCGATGGCAAACACGATCCATCCGGTGATGTTATTGATCCGGTTGAAATTCATGGTTTCTTGGTTTAATATCCTTTTTTGATGCTCGGGCGGAAAGTTATAAAAGTTTTCCCGCATCTGTTGTTTGCCGGGCCTCATAAACCGTATCGGCCAAAAGATCCGGGGCATGGGAGGCCTCAACCGCAAGCCGGTCGCAGCGTTCATTTTCGGGATTCTCGGCATGCCCTTTTATCCAGATGAACGAAACCTGATGCCTGGAATAGACGTCGAGGAACCGTTTCCACAGGTCGGGATTTTTTTTCTTCTTGAACTGACGGCTTTTCCAGGCAAAAACCCATCCTTTCTCAACCGCGTCGGCCACGTACCGGGAGTCGGTATAAACCGTAACCCGGCTGTTGGGCTTTTTCAGTGCTTCGAGCCCAGCAATCACGGCCAGCAGCTCCATCCTGTTGTTGGTCGTCAGGCGATAACCGGCCGAGAGTTCCTTGCGGTGGCTGCCCGACTGCAGCACGACGCCGTAACCGCCGGGACCCGGATTGCCCCTTGCTGCGCCGTCGGTATGGATGGTAATCAACATCCCTCACTATAACTTGATGCCCGTGTTGGCCACGAACAGCTTCACGGCTATCGCCAGCAGGATGATACCGAAGAATTTCTTGAGGATGATCAGGCCGGTGTGGCCGAGAGTCCGCTCGAACCAGTGCGTAGCTTTCAGTACGCTGAAAACCACGGCCATGTTCAGGATCAGGGCAATGATGATGTTGATGTGGTCGTACTGGGAACGCAGCGAGATCAGGGTGGTGATCGAGCCTGCTCCCGCGATCAGCGGGAAGGCGATGGGAACGATCGAAGCCGTTTCGGGCGAATCATTCTTGAAAAACTCATGCCCCGTCAGCATTTCGAGGGAGAGGAAGAAAATGATGAACGAACCGGCTATGGCAAATGAAGAGACATCAACTCCGAACAGCCCCAGGATCTGTTCACCTAAAAAGAGAAAAGCCAGAAAGACAACAAAAGACACCAGGGTTGCCTGCCCGGCCTTGACTACTCCGCCTTTGCTCTTGATGCTCAATATGATCGGGATGCTCCCGAAAATATCGATCACGGCAAAGAGCACCATGAAGGAGGATAAGATTTCGACCAGGCTTAGTCTCATGGAGCAAAAGTAAGAAAAAGGGCAGGAAGGCAAAGGGCAAAAATTAGTAACAGGGTGGAAGGAACAGGGAAGAAGTTTATGCCTAACCCCAGACTGAAGTCTGGGGGCACCCATCTTTCAGAAAGTCAAAGAAAAAGGGCAAAAGATACACACTTCTACCCTTTCTTGTTACTTAACTTAATACTTGATTCTTAAAGTATTAAGACTAATTTTTGCCTTCTGCTCTCTGCCTTATGCCTTAATACGCCAGCGTCATCTCATCCACCAGGTGCTTGGCACCGGCATACTTGTCCATGATGAACAGCACGTACCGGATATCCACGCTGATGGTCCGCTGGTATTCGGGTTCGAAGGCAATGTCGCCGCTCATGGCTTCCCAGTTGCCGTCGAAGGCCAGACCCAGCAGTTCGCCTTTGGCGTTCAGCACGGGTGATCCCGAATTACCGCCGGTGATGTCGTTGTTTGAGATGAACCCGATCTTCATCACGTCGCCCTCCCCGTAGATGCCATAATCCTTGGCCTTGTACAGTTCCTTCAATTTGTCGGGCACGACGAATTCCCAGTTGTTCGGATCCTCCTTCTGCATCACGCCGTCGAGGGTGGTATAATACTTGTAATGAACGGCATCCAGCGGATCATAGGACTTGATCGTCCCATAAGACAAACGCATGGTGCTGTTTGCATCCGGATAGAAAACGCGGTCCTTCTGCATGGCCATGAGGCCGTCGATCCAGAGGCGCTGACCCTGGGCCAGATCGGCATTGAACTTGCCGGCTTCGTTCCGGATCTCGCCCGATCTTTTATTGATGGAATTGGCGGCAATAAAGGCCAGGTCCTTGTCGAGCACCTTTTTCGACGGATTGTCGAGGAAGGCATTCAGCTTGGCCTGGTCGCAGAATATCGAGGTTTCGAACATCTTGTTGGCGAAGGAAACGCCACAGCCCTTAAATTTCTTGTTGATCAGGTTATAGACATCGGGCTTGTACTGATCCGCGACATCCTTGCAGAACAACTCGAACATGGCAGCCGTGATCTTCTGGTCGGTAGGCTTGTTGTAATTCTTGAAGAAGGCATCAAGATTTCCTTTGATACGCTGCATTCCTTCTTTCAGTTTGGCCGGATCTTTCTCATTGGTCAGGAGATTGTTAGCGGCTCCGCCCATCTGGCCGGCCAGGCCAATGATCTCCGATCCGCCCTGGAAGCATTCCTGGTAATACTGGCTGACGCTGTTCAGGACGCCCCGGCCTTCAATCGAGGTTTTAATCAGGTTTAGGGCATTACCGTATTTTTTCTGCAATCCCGGATCCTGCGCGATCCATTTGGTGAACTGATCTTCCAGTTCGCGCTTCTGGTCGGCGACTTTCATCCGTTTCAGACTGGCAGCCTGGCCGATGGAGAATTTGTAGTAGTTGGTTGATCCCGAATATTTCGAGGAATATTGGATCCTCACTTTCGGATCGGCCAGCATGTCGGCCAGCATGATTTCCTGCTTGGCACCGCGGATCTTGATCCGGTTCGGATGGGTGTATTTCAGGACATCTTCCACCTCGAAGGAGGTCATGTAACGGGTGGTCCTTCCCGGGTAGCCCAGGATCATGCTGAAATCTCCTTCCTTAACACCTTTAACGGAAACCGGGAGGTAATGCTTGGGTTTCAACGGGACATTTTCAGCTGCATAATCGGCCGGTTTGCCATCAGGCGACATGTACACGCGGAAAACCGAGAAGTCGCCGGTCTGACGGGGCCACATCCAGTTATCGGTATCGGCGCCGAATTTTCCGACTGAGCTCGGGGGAGCGCCTACCAGACGGACATCACTGTAACGTGTATAAACCAGAAGATAGAACCTGTTGCCTCCGAAATAGGCCTGAACCCTCGCGAAATGGAACTTGTCGGTTTTGATCTCATCCTGGATCTTTTGGGATGCATCACGGGTAGCATTGTTCCTTTCGGCTTCGGTCATGTTGTCATTGACTCCGGCCAGGACCCTGTCTGTCACGTCCGTCAGGTAATCGAGGAAGGTGACCGACAGGCCGGGTGTCGGAAGCTCTTCTGTCTTGCTCATGGCCCAGAAGCCGTCGGTGAGATAATCATGCTCAACAGTTGAATGCGACTGGATCGCGCCATATCCGCAATGGTGATTGGTGAGCAGGAGTCCCTGCGGGGAAACTATCTCACCGGTGCAACCGCCGCCGAAAATGACGATGGCATCCTTGACGGATGAATGATTGACACTGTAAATGTCTTCGGCTGTCAGCTGAAGCCCGAGTTCCGTCATCTTCCCGATATTCAGTTTCTGGATCAGCGGCAGCAGCCACATGCCCTCGTCAGCTTTTGCTGAAATGCTGAATAGCAAGGAAATACCTAATAATAATGCAGTAATTCTTTTCATATTCTGGAATTGATTTGTTGATTTCTGAAAGATACATATTTTGGTTGAAACGGTTCGCTTAATTAACGAATGATCCTCGCTTCGCTCGGATGAATGGCCTCACTTCCTCCTTTCTCCTTCCTCCTTCCTCCTTCCTCCTTAGTAGAGTGTTCTGTGACAATCCGTGCAGGCCATTTCTTTCCATGCGTCGTCAATGTCTGCCGGGTGCCTGAATCCAAGCCGGCCCGTGAAAGGTGCGACCTCCGGTTCATCAGGGGTCCCCTGGGCGAGAATGGTATGGCACAGGTCACAATCCCGTGAGATGGTACTGCCCGATTCGCTGGAATGTTTATCGTCATGGCACCTGAAGCAGCCTCCGTAATCAATATGCCCGATATGGTCGGGATAGACATTCCAGGAGGCTTTCATGGCCGGGAAAATGTTCCTGGCATAGCCTGCGAGTATACCGCTTATGGCACGGTCAATATCAGGCTTTCTTTCGGAAAAGATATCGGGATAAGAATCCTGATAGAAGCCGTTGATCAATTGGCGGATGCTGTCACTGGCAATTTCCCGGTCCGGGTATTCGTTTTTCAGCATTTCCATCGAGATCCGTTTGATCTCCGGAAGGGTTACCGGTATTTCCCCCGAGGCGATGGCATGATCAATGAAAGTCTGCGGGGTAAGGTACTTGTGCGATGGACGGTTGTGGCAATCCATGCAATCCATGGTCCGGGGTTGAGCGGCCTGCAGGGTTGAATCATCTGCCGGGTTTTCCGTATCGATATACAACGTTGTGTCTCCGGTAACCAGGTTGATTTTCCGGACCCAGGGCAGGTTCTCCCGGTCGCCGGCCGGATCGAGGTATTCAATCCGGATATCGGGATTGATATGCCAATGAATGCCTTCGGTGTTGCCCAACGAACTGTGGGAGGCAGCAACCTTCATCCTCAGGCTGATATCCCATTCGGTGTTGGCAGAATCGGCCAGGTAATGCTTTTCGGCAATGAGCTTATGGGAATAGAATTTCTCCGGCCAGTGGCATTTCTCGCAGGTTTCGCGGGCAGGACGCAGATCGGTGATCGGCGTCTCGATCGGTGTGGGCCAGCTTTTGGTCAGCGTCACCCATACCTGCCTCAACCCTGATAGTTTCGATTTTACGTACCAGCTGGCACCCGATCCGACATGGCACTCCACGCAAGCCACATGGGCATGTTCCGAAACCTGGTAAGCAGTATATTCGGGTTCCATCACCTTATGGCAGGTAGTGCCGCAGAATTGTACCGACTCGGTAAAATGAAAGGCTTCATAACTGCCGATCCCGCTGAGGAAAAGCAGGATAATTGTTCCAACGGCGAAGACCAGGGTGGCATTTCGGTGACGCCGGTCGGTGAAATCAATGATCCAGGGCCTTCCTTCGGAGGGCTCAATCCCGCGCTTCATCCTCCGCATCCTGCCGATCATCCCAAGGGGTATTAATACCAGACCGAGGATCAGGAAAACAGGCAGGATGATGTAGGTGAACAACCCCAGATAACTGCCGCCTTCCTCGGTGAGGAAGCCAAACAGGAAAAAGAACAGGATCAGCAGGAGACTGATCACAACCACGATGGCCCCGGTGATCGAGAACCGGTTATTCAGGGACTTGGGAAGCTTCATATTCAAAGGTTTGATGTAAAGTTAGAATCTGTGGGGATAATACCAAGCCGTGACTGGTGACTCGTGACTCGTGATTCGTGACTGGTGACTCGTGACTCGTGATAAGTGATTCGTGACTCTTTTTTCATCACCCGTCTCTCGTCTCTGGTCTCTCGTCTCTGGTCTCTTGTCTCTTGTTTCTCGTCTCTGGTCTCTCGTCTCTGGTCTCTTGTCTCTTGTCTCTCGTCTATTTTAGCCTGATCCGTACCATGGCGCATCCGCGTTTTAACGGTGCTTGTATGGTCAATGCGCCTTTGTCAAATGAAGATTGCAGCGGTTCCGCTTTTTCCTGGCCCGGGTAAACCGCTTCACAGGTGGCACCGGATAGATCATTAACATTCCGGACCTTCACCGTGACCGTTGATCCGTCTTCACCGAAAACCACGGGTACCACGTATCCGCCGGGTACCTCAAAAAGGTTGACTTTGGCTGCACCGTTTTCCACTTCCAGGCAATGAGGTTCCAGTACCCATTTCTTGCCTTTCATGGCAGACATCAGCGGCCCGTAATTCATATACTGCTGATCGGTCCAGTCGTCGGGCCAGATGCTGTGATCGTTGCCGGGGAACGGAGCCATCGGGTACATGCCCATATAGAGGTATTTCTGGAAGAATGCATCGGGACCTTCCTTGTGCAGGTCGGAGCTGTCGTTGGTCCATCCCAGCGCGGGTTTCAGGATGCACATAAGGGCGCTCGTGTTCAGCGGACATCCGGCATTGGTGAACTCATCGAATATCCCGTCTGCATATTTCAACAGATCGAGTCGCTTGACATGGTTATTGACAAAAATGGTTTTTCCGGCATCGTGCATGATCGGCGCGAGATCCTTCATCAGGAGTTTCCAGGAGGTGATCAGGGAACGGGCCGGGCGGTCGATGAACCAGGTAATGCCGTCATCGCGGGTTTCGTTGTACATGCGGAGCCAGTCCATGCGGTCGATGGCGATACCTGAGGCTTCCGGTATGTATTTAATGTGTTTGCGGGCCTGATCGAGGAGGAACTCTTTATAAACCGGTTCTCCGGGGTCGGTGAGGATACCGAGTTCCCAGGTCAGTTGCGATCCGCCCGGCATGGTTTTACGGTGGAAATAAACTGAATCCTTCAGCACCCGGTCGGGGGTGGGAAGCGTAGATCCGGGAAGTTTATAATAGAAGAATTCGTTCGGGTCCTTCCACATCTCGTTTTCAGCCAATCCTTTCCGCGGAGGGATGGTGCGTTCCATCTTAGTACCGAACTCAGTGACATTGAAGTAGTTGAGTACATAGAAACCCATCTGCTTCATGGTCCGGGCGTATCCGTTCATGCGGGCGATCGAGGTGGTGTCGCCTCCGAACCGGATCCAGGTTTCGCCTTCGGCAACCGGCGGAATGAACATACCCATGTAAGGAAAGTCGAAGCTGGCCTGCCAGTTGGTGGTATAGGCCATCTTTTTCATTTTATCGGCATCGAAGTTGGTTTCGAAGTTGCTGTAAGAACTGGTTCCGGCCATGTCATGCGCTTTTTCGACCACCGGGTTGAAAAAATCAGGATAATTCCGGCTCATCCAGCGAAGACCGCCTCTCCAGTCGGCTTCATGGGCAACCAGGTTCATTGAGAATTTCAGGGGATGATCGGCGGAGATCCGGTTATAGATCCGGTTGAATACCAGGGAACCGTCGCTTCCGGTAGCCAGGGTTATGTCAAGGATCTCGTCGTTGGGATCCAACACCAGACTGATCCCGGCATCGCTCTCTTTCTGCAGGGCCGACACCAGCGCAATGACAATCAGATCCCGCTGATAGGGGATAAAAATATCATGGGGTTCTTCATAGCGGTAATACGGGGCACCGTACCAGAGGGTATCATCCACAAAGGCATGGGGGATGAGCGGATCGCCCCAGTTGAAATCCGATGCGGGAACCGACACCTGTTCCTGAACCGGTGTACCGGCGGGTGACGACTCTTTCCGGGCCATCCGGGGATCGCTCCAGGGGGCCCAGAAACGCGAGGTTTCATTCACGGGCCACTTGATGCCCGAGCAGATCTTGGTGGTCCAGGGTTTCCCGGCGCCCACTACCCCAATTTCCCAGCGGATGGTTTCCCCATCTGGCTTGAAGCGCTCAATCACGGTGCATTGGTCTTTAGTCTTGGGATTGATGATGGTTCTCTCAATTTCCACAGCACCGTCTTTGGTCTTCCGCAGGGAAGCCTCTCCGGATATCTCGCAGCCTTCGAGATGGGCCAGGCTTTGTACCGGGAAGGTAAGATCCTGATTTTTTATCCGGATGGACTCAATGCCCTGGTTGGTTACCTTGACGGTGAGATTGTCGCTGGTGACTTTGTAGGAGCGGTTCTGGGGGTTACAGCCGATCGCCAGGGAAGCCAGGATTAGGATTGGGAGAGTTAGTTTCATCGATAACAGTATTAGGTTCAAATCGTGTAGGTTTTACGGAACCAGTCTTCGAATAGAGGATCCAGGAGTGAAATATGATCGTTTTCTGTATCAAGAATATCTTTATAAAATAGAACCTCTCTGTTTCTTAAGACATTACGAGGAGTGCCCAGATTGTAACGGTCCATCACCCGTTTTGAGGTTAACTGGGTTTCTCCTGATATGATGGCTTTAATCAGATTAACCTGTGTTATGCTAAGATTTTCAACATCTTCCTGAAAGATAAAAGAGGAGTGGGCAATCATCTCTTCCAAGGCTCGCTCAAGAGTATCTTCTGTAACCCGATCTGAAGTCAGCGTCCATACGTAGTCGCAATACATCTGGATATAATAGGGGTGATTCTTCATTAACCTGATAATGTTCCGGGCATTTTCTTCAGATATTGTCTTGGCGGAGTGGGCAAACTGGTCGATAATAAACGGGATCCACTCACTGACAGCTATCTTATCCAACAGGATCAAGTCACCAAAACGGTAAAACGGGCGCTCTGGCTGGTTAAACATTTCCAGCATCATGTGTCTTTTACTTCCCAGTAAACAGTAACTAACGTTTTTATGGCGCTGCCAGGAGGATCTAAGCTCGTTCTGCACGGCAAGGTGGTCCGGGAATTTGGCGATATTCTGAAACTCATCCACGCAAACGGCTATCCGTATCCCTTTCTGTCTGGCAATGACCTGCGGAAGATTGATGATCTCATCCCTGTGTTTTGCTGCTTCTTCCCAATTAAACTTTATGGATATTTCATTGGAAGGGTCTAATCCGAATGACAGTACCGGAAGAAGTTTTTTAAACCATACACGGGCATCCTGCAGGAGTTCTTCGCGCTTGTTCATGGTGGCTTTCATCACCTCGCGCGCATATACAGTGAGAAATTCACTCTCGTCCCGTATGGTGAACAGATCGATAAAAACAAATTTCAGATCTTTATCGGTTGTAAGCCGGATGGCTTCTGTAACCAGTGAGGTTTTACCCCATCGCCGGGGTGAGATCAGGATTGTATTGACGCCACTCCGAAAATGCTGCCTGAGCACTTCTTTTTCACGGGTACGGTTAACGAAAGCGCTGCCCGAAACCACTTTCCCATATTGAAAAGGTGAACTGATCATTTTATACTATTTGTTATTATACACAAATGTATAATACAAAAAGGTAAAAAACAAAAATACGTTTCCTTTAGTAGAGTTAACAGTTCTAAAACAATCAATAGACAGATAAAAATTGAGTTGATTTTAATCAGCAGACTGATAAAAAGTAGCGTCCGAAAACCACCCAATCTGTCGGATCTCCTGCCATGGAAAGATTCAATATTCGGATATTCTAAAGTTTTTCCCTGCCCGGGTCTCTAACACTTCGGTTTTATCCTGATATCTCACGGTGCATTTCCCCCCGTTTTTGGACAGGATGTTTGCTTTGACCAGTTTACCCTTTTTCCACTCCATGCCGATCACAAAGCTCCCGCGGGCAACGAGACCTTCCACTTTACCGTCGGGCCAGGAGGCGGGAAGGGCAGGGAGCAGCACGATCTCACCGGTATGGCTTTGGAGCAGCATCTCGGCGATCCCGGCTGTTGCGCCGAAATTCCCGTCGATCTGGAACGGCGGGTGGAGGTCGAACAGGTTGTCACTGGTGCATTTCGTGAGTAATACATCAATGGCTTTCCTGGAGTTCTCCCCGTCACCGAGCCGAGCCCAGAGGTTTACCAGCCAGGCGGCGCTCCAACCCGTATGGCCGCCTCCGTTGGCCAACCGGAATTCGAGGGATTTCCGTGCTGCGGCCTGCATATCAGGATTATTCGAGGTGATCTGCCTGCCGGGATGCAAAGCGAACAGGTGCGACATGTGCCGGTGCCCCGGCTCCGGTTCGGCAAACTCCACGGGCCACTCCATGAGCCGCCCGTCGGAACCGATCCCGGGAAGAAGCAGGTTTTGCCGGGCTTCAACCACCTGTTTTACAAAATCATCATCAATATTCAAT
>CAZJNQ010000025.1:0-1884 GCA_964547475.1 uncultured Porphyromonadaceae bacterium | reverse complement strand
CAGGTTTTGCCGGGCTTCAACCACCTGTTTTACAAAATCATCATCAATATTCAATAAACCGGAAGCTTCAATTACATTGGTGAACAGATCCCAGATCACTTCCTGGTCGTGCGACGGACCCATGGTCAGGTAGCCCCGGCTACCGTCGGGAGCCACGAAAGCATTTTCCGGTGAGCTGGCCGGCCCAGATACCAGTTTGCCCGAGACAGGGTCCTTCACCAGCCAATCGAGATAGAATTCCGCCGACCCTTTCATAACCGGATAAACCCTTTTCAGATAATCCAGGTCGCCCGTGAAAGCGTAATGCTCCCACAGGTGCTGCACCATCCAGGCTCCGGCTCCGAGGTGCAGACCCCAGAGCGGATGCTCGCCCGGGGCGGTAAATCCGAATATATTGGTGATCGGATGCACACACCAGCCGTCGGCCCGGTAATGAACCTGGGCGGTTTTCTGTCCCGGCACCACGAGCGATTCGATCAGTTCAGTGAGTGGCATCTGCAGCTCCGACAGGTTGGTCACTTCAACCGGCCAGTAGTTCATCTGGACATTGATATCGGTATGATAATCACAATTCCAGGGAGTCTGGATCTTGTTGGCCCAGATGCCCTGCAAATTAGCCGGCAGACTGCCCGGTCGGGACGAGGAAACCAGCAAATAGCGCCCGTACTGAAAATAGAGCTCCACCAGGTGCGGATCACTGTGCGAAGTTTTGAATGATGCGATCCGGCTGTCGGTGGAGATACTATCAACACTATTACCGGGCGTGATCCGGAAATCCACCCGTTTCATCAGGGACGAAAAATCAGCCCGGTGCCTTTTCAGGAGCAGGCTGTAGGATTGTTTTTCTGCATTGGCAATCGCCCGGCTGGTGCGGGCTTCATATTCACCTCCGGTATAGTTGGGATAGTTAAGCCGATAATCCGTGCCGGCTGCCAGGAGCAGAGTAACCGCACTGGCATTCTTTACCTTCAATCCCTGATCCGTTACCTCCACCGATCCCCCGGAATTGATGGCTTTGAGCCGGGCCAGGTAGTGCATTCCATATCCACCCTGTCCGTTATCCATCGTACCGGTCATCAGCAACTCACCCCCTTCGGCCCGGGTAGTGAACCTCTCGGGCCGGTTGAGCCGGGCGGTAAAACCAATGCTGTTGGCTTTATCGGCTTTGATCCTGATTACCAGCACCTGGTCGGGATAGCTGGCAAACACCTCACGGGTAAACTTCACTCCCGACTGGCTGTACTGCACCCTGACCACTCCGTCCATCAGGTTTAATTCCCTTTTATAATCCTGATAATCCCCGCTGTTCCCGAAATCGAGCCAGAGATCGCCCAGCGTCTGGAAACATCCGAAAGGCACATTGGCCCCGTTCCCGTGGCCTGAGCCAGCCCCTTTGCAGATCTGCGTGCGTTCGGCCAGGGCATGGGCTTCCCGGTATTTCCCGGCATTGAGCAGGCTGCGGATCGAATCCAGGCTGGCATACGCATCCGGATTGTCGTTATCCGTCGGAGATCCCGACCAGAGCGATTTCTCGTTCAGTTGGATCCGCTCAACACCCACATCCCCATAGACCATCGCCCCGATACTTCCGTTCCCCACCGGCAGGGCCTTCAGCCACTCAGGATCATTCCTCCAGCCATCGGGCAGATCCGTTATCGAGGCATCGGCTGGCTGGTTGTACCAGAGCTTAAGATTTGACGGGTATTTATCCGGATGGCAAGCAGAGCAGAGAATGACGATTAATAAGCTGATGATAAGGCACTTGGGTTTCATGGGATGTCGGGATTTAGATAACCTGATATTACGAAAAATCCGCACTATGATCAAGACACCCCAGACTGAAGTCTGGGGATGGACAGATCGCCATGCACCATCCTCACACCC
>CAZJNQ010000024.1:13085-36899 GCA_964547475.1 uncultured Porphyromonadaceae bacterium | reverse complement strand
GGAAAAATAGACCCGAAAATGTTCATCCACAATACGCTCGTGGCCGAAGGATTACATAGTGTCAATGTGATTGTTAATGTTATTAGTTTCATTGTCTGCTTTTTTACTATTGGTGCTAAAGTCAGTGTATAATCATTATGTATATCTGGAATTGATCCAAATTAAGTTTAGGCCTCCAAAATGGAGAAACATACAGCATAGTGTGTTCTGAAGGTTCCATCATTCAACCAAAGATACAAAATAATCGAAAACCATCCCCCCAATCATCAGAGAATCACGGATATGATACCCAACGGCATTGCCGGGATGCTTCGACTTACAATTCAACCAGTACCAGCTTGCTCTTCGGAATCTGGTTGCATAGCAAGCTATACGATTATTGGACTGTATCAACCCCCTATAAGTTGGACATCTTTCTGTATCTGTTGCTTCGTTTTGAATCTGATGTTTGAGAAAAAAACAAATATCGACTCAGCTGTTGTGGACAAAGAGTTCAACCTATGGGGTGGCTACCTGAAGAAACCTTAGAACATGTTTAACCAATAAATGGTAACTTGGCTTTCAGTATAATAAACCAGCACTCTATGAGGAAATTAATCATACATCCTAACCAGTTGTACGCCTATGTCAGAGTCTGCGTTTTCATCATAGTATTACTTTTCCCAAGTTGTATTCAGGGGCAGGATACAGTGAGAACAACCCGGACGGTTACTGTCTTTGCCGAACCCAATCTTAAGTCAAGAACGTACTTCAACGTTTATGCTGGAAGCACCTTGGTTTTAGGCAACGTTTCGGGTGAATTCCGAGAGGCCAGGTATCGAAAGAACAATGGTTATCTGCATCAGTCTTCTTATCCGTATTGTATACCTGATACGGCAATGCCCCGTAGGAGCAAAAAGGTTGATGCCAATGCTGGTAAAAGCAAATTCCGACCCTATGAAACTTTTAGGATTTACCCCATTCCTTCTTTAAATTCTTTGACACACAAGTATGTTGAAGTCGGGAGTACGTTGTTTATAGGTGAAAAACAGGACGAATTCTTTGAAGTTGCCTATGAGAACAAACTCCGTTTTATGCATGAATCTTCCTATTCATTGTGTTTACCCTACGATACCCCATTACCAAAAAAAGTCATTGTTCCAACACCGGAGTATATTGCCACTCCCGGTGAAGAATTGAGTAACGCAGGAACATCACTGATTTATAGTTGGGTCATTCCTTCTGTCGGTGCATTAATAGGAACCACTCTGATTTTCACACTAGATGACCCTCTTCCTGGAATCATCATTGATGCTGTTTCCGGGATTGTCGGATCAGTTCTTTTATTAAGGGGATATTCCAAAATCAAACGAGCAGGAGATAAACTGGGCTTTACCCCTGCTTCAACAGGCATTGGACTCGCCTTTCATCTGAAGTAGCTGTAAGTGGAAATCAACTTTCCTCACCTTTTCGCAATTAAGTGTCCCCACCTGCCGGTAGCATAAAGTCTTCGGGTAGTGTTTGTAAACAATCAGGCCGGCCGGGATTGGATTCATCCATCGGGACAGATAGTATTCTTTCACCATCAGCAGATACCCTCTTTATTATGAGGCGAATAAACCCCAGCGATTTTCCCGGCCGGGCTCTTCTGATCCCGAACCAAAATTCCGTATCTTTACTTCGATAGGTAGCGTTCTTTTCCATCTGTCTCCCCATGCAAATCCCCTGTTGGTCAAAACGTGGACCTTGCAGTTTTTTTGTATATATTTTGCTGGTTTTCAGTACGTTAGCTGATCGGGTTCGATTCCCGCCAGCTCCACGAAGACGCTAAGCAAAGATAAGTAATCGAAAACAGAGAAGAGCAGCACAGGCATTTTCCACACCTCCACTCCTACACTTCTACACTTTTACACCTGACCTACAACCTCTTACTGAATTTCGCCCTTTGCTCTGTGCCTTGTCCACAACTCTCCCGCACTTCTTGCGGTCAATATATACACACGTCACAACCAAAGGATTTGATCAGATACAAAGTCCACCAGGCAAACTGGGGATAAGATAATAACTCTGGATTGTGTATTTTTCGTAAAATGTATTATATTAGAATTCTGAGGCTTACCTTCATTTTTTGAAGAATGGAAACGCGGACTGATAAATACAAAATATCAGCATATACGCTGCTATTGACTCGTTATGGAAAAGCAAAAGCAACCGATTACTCATAATAAACATCTATGAAAATAATAAAACAAACATGCTATGAATATTAAATCTCTTAAAACCTGCAATGTGCTAATAGCAGGACTGTTAGCAATCTTGGGATTTACAACCTCCTGTCCTATTGTTGAATATGGTGCACCTTATGCAACATTCATTGTAAATGGAAAGGTTGTATCATCAGAAACTGACCAGCCGATTGAGAATGTTAGAGTAAAAATGCAAGTTGATTCCATCACCTCTACAGACACCTATACAGATGTTAATGGAGCATATCAAGTCGTTGACGAGTCGGGACTTCCAAATGACCATACTTACATTATAGAATTTAAGGACATTGACGGAGAAATAAATGGAAAGTTTAGTGATTTGGATACAATCGTAGAATTCAAAGACCCCATATTTACAGGCGGTGATGGAGATTGGTATAGCGGTGAAACAAGTAAAGAATTTGATGTGAAGTTGACTCCTAAAAAATGACAGTTACAAAAATATCTTTAAGAAAAAAAATAGGTCTTAATCTTTTTAAAAAGTACAAAGAAAACGAAAGTAAAATTCATCAACTGAATTATATACTTTGGGAATGTACTTTGCTTTGCAATTTAAAATGCCTGCATTGTGGGAGTGATTGCAAAAAGGATTCGTCCATAAAAGACATGCCTGCCAAAGATTTTCTAAGAGCAATTGACGAAATTACTGAAATTGTTAACGCTAATAAAACAATGATAGTGTTAACAGGTGGCGAAGCATTGTTACGGAAAGATTTAGAACAAATAGGAACAAATTTATACAAAAGAGGTTTTCCATGGGGAATTGTAACAAATGGGATGCTATTAAATAAACAAAGAGCAGATTCTCTATTAAATTCCGGGCTAAGGGCAATCACCGTAAGTTTTGATGGTTTGGAGGAAAGCCATAATTGGCTGAGGGGACATCCCAGGAGTTTTTCTTCTGCCTTAAATGCAGTTCGTTTATTATCCTCTATATCTGAAATAAAATTTGATGTTGTTACTTGTGTTAATCAAAAGAACTTTAAGGAATTGAATCAAATTAAAGAGTTGCTTATTAAAATTGGAGTTAAAAAATGGAGAGTATTTACGATTTTTCCAATTGGCAGAGCGAAAGAACATAAAGAGCTACAACTAGAACCGGGAAATTTTAAAGAATTATTTGATTTTATTTCACAAACGAGAAGAGAAGGAACAATTAAATTAAACTATGGTTGCGAAGGATTTTTAGGTAATTATGAACAAGAGGTGAGAGATAATTTCTTTATTTGTCGAGCAGGAATTAATATTGCTTCAATATTGGCTGACGGTTCCATATCAGCTTGTCCAAACCTGAGAGAGAATTTTATTCAAGGAAATATCTATAAAGATAACTTCAAGAAAATTTGGGAAACTAAATACACTGTTTTTCGAGATAAAAGTTGGACTAAAACTGGAATATGTGCAGATTGTGAACATTACAAGTATTGTGAGGGTAACGGGATGCACTTAAGAGATGAAAAAACAGGAGAATTATTATTTTGTCATTTAAAACGAATTGAAGAAGGAGAAAAGATTGCCTGCCCATAATGTAAGCTTCCCTTATACAGCTACATGTTGGACAATACAGTTCCAATTCACGGATCAGTCCTGGGATCCGAAATTCCACTGGCGCTCCGAGGATGTCGCCGATAGCCCTGCGGATCAGGCTGTTTTCCTGTAACGGTTGACGGCCAAAGCTGTGAAGACAACAGATAATGCAGCCAGCGCATACATATCCTGGCTGACATCCGAGAATGTCGATCCTTTCAGCATCACCATCCGGTTAATCCGAATCAGGTATACAACGGGATTGATCATATCAATCTTCTGCGCCCATACCGGCATGCTGTCAAAGGGCGTGAAAATACCGCTCATGAGGATAAAGATGACCATGCAGAATAAGGCCACAAACATAAATTGCTGCTGGGTTGATGAAATCGTCGATATCAGCAGGGCAAATCCGAGAATGCCCACCAGGAAGATGGTTGAAGCCAGGAAGAGCAGTCCGGCGCTGCCTTCGAAAGGAATGTTAAAGAATAATTTCCCGAGCAGCAATCCGATTGCCAGATCAATCAGACCGATGATCAGGAATGGGATCATCTTCGCTGCAATAAACTGATATCTCTTTACCGGTGTTACGTTGATCTGCTCAATGGTACCGGTTTCCTTTTCCTTGACCAGGTTAAGCCCTGCCAGCAGGAACCCGATGGCGGTGACAAGTATTGCGAGAATTCCGGGCAGCATAAAAAACTTGTAATTAAGCAATTCATTGTACCAGTACCGGTTGGTCACCTGGATCTGGGGAACCGGGTTGATTGGCTGCCCGCCCATGTTCCCGGATATGATATCCGTGTTGTACTCGCGTATCACACCATTCAGGTAAGCCCATGACAATTGTGCCGTGGAAGCGTTGATGGCATTGACCGAAACCATTAACCTGCCCGGATGCCCCGTCCCGGTTTCCTTCCCGAAACCCGACGGTATCTGCAGTACCAGATCGCATTTGCCGCTGTGCATCAGGTTATTGGCTTCCTCCTCGGAGGAAGTGAAGCGGATGACCCTGAAAAAGGTCGATCCTTCCAGCCGGCTGACCAGTCCTCGCGATTCGGTTGTCAGGTCCCTGTCGATAATGCATACATCGATATTCTTGATCTCAAATGTCACCGCCGGAACCAGCAACAGCAGCTGGACAACCGGAACACCAAAAATCGCCTTTCCGATTACTTTATCCCTGAAAATCTGGATAAACTCTTTCCTTATCAGGTTGAATACCGTTCTCATCCTTTTTTCTGCCGTATTACTGCAGCCTGATATTAAATTTCTTTATGCCCACTCCCAGGAATACCAGCGTGAAGATTATCAGTATCAGGGTTTCCTTCCAGACATACAGGAACCCGGTTCCCTTGATCATGATATTCTTGATGATGACAATGAAGTACCTGGGAGGCAATAATGCACTGAACCAATCATAGCCGACAGGCATATTTTCTATCGGGAAAATGAAGCCTGAAAGCAAAATGGTAGGAAGCATCAACCCGATGAATGACGCAAAAATGGCCTGCTGCATGGTTTTTGAAACTATTGAAATCAGGATCCCCAGCGAAAGGCTCATGAGGATATAGAGCATGCACTCGGCAAGCAGCAGCAGCAGGCTTCCCTTTACCGGCAGGTCAAATACCAGAAACGACAAGATCAGGATAACGACAATATCAATGAACGACAGCAGAAAATAGGGAGCTACCTTGCCCAGAATGATCTGAACCGGCTTCAGGGGAGAAACCAGCAGTACTTCCATCGTGCCGACTTCTTTTTCACGGGTTATGGTTATCGAGGTCATCAGGGCACAGATAAGTACCATTATCAATGTGATGATCCCGGGTATGAACATAAAATGGCCTTCGAGGGAAGGATTATAAAACATCCTCACTTCCGACTGGACCAACAGGTTTTGGGTCGCCGCTGTTCCGGCCAGTTCCCTGTTGAAATCGGCTATAATGGCCGTCGCATAATTGGTGATCAGGGTTGTTGTATTGGGCTCGGATCCATCGGCAATGATGATCAGGTTTGCCTTGCCTTCGCTGATCAGTCTGTTTCCGAAATCATTTTCAAAAACAAAGACCGCCTTGGTCCTGTTTTTTCTGAGCACCCTTTCGATATCGTCATACGTCAGGAGGTCTTGGGTCTTTTTAAAGAATCCGGATGAACAGATTTTATCGGATATCTTTTGAGTTGTTTCATCCCTGGAAAGGTCAAGGATGGCCACGCCGGCATCTTTTACGTCCATGCTTACGACAAATCCGAACAAGAGTATCTGGGCGGCAGGAATCCCGAACAGGATGACCAGGGTCCGTGGATCCCTGAAAATATGCAGGAACTCTTTTTTGACAAATCCGAAGAATCGTTTCATGCCCTTAGTTATTTCCGGGTCTGGCAATTTTCACGAACACCTCTTCGACTGATCCTGCATGGTACTGCCGTTTAAGGTTGGCCGGGGTGTCAATGGCGACGATTTTTCCTTCGCTCATGATGGATATCCGGTCACAATATTCCGCTTCATCCATATAGTGCGTGGTCACGAAAACCGTAATGCCCCTGCCGGCCGCTTCATAGATCAGTTCCCAGAACTGCCGGCGGGTTATCGGGTCCACCCCGCCGGTGGGTTCATCCAGAAAAACAATTTTGGGATCATGCAGGAGTGCCACCGAAAATGCCAGCTTCTGCTTTAATCCGAGCGGGAGGGCTGAGATCAACCGGTCGGCATATTCCCTGAAGTTCAGCCGGTCAAGCAGAAGATCGGTCCTTTCCCTGATCAACCTTTTTTTCAATCCGTAAATGCCGCCGTACAGCGTGATGTTCTCCTTCATGGTCAGATCCTCATAGAGTGAGAATTTCTGGCACATATACCCGATATTCCTTTTTACTTGTTCGGGTTGTTTTTTTGCATTGAAACCGGCAACGAAGACTTCTCCTGAAGTGGGTTCCGATAGTCCCGTCAGGATCCTGACTGCCGTTGTCTTTCCGGCTCCGTTGGCACCCAGGAAACCGAAAATCTCACCTGCATAAACCTCGAAATTCAGATTATCGTTGGCAACGAAGCTCCCGAATTTCTTCATCAGATTCCGAACCGCAATTACCGTATGACCTGTCATCTCTTATTTCTCCATCAACTCGAGAAAACGGTCCTCAATTCCCGCCTTCGTTTCTTCGATCACTACATCGCTTATGCCCTTCCCGTTGAGGTACTCATAAATGGTATTGTCAAATGCATCCTTCCGGAAAGTGACATGCACCGAATCCCCGAATGGATAGGCGGTCAGGGTATCCGGATGATTTCTCAACGCACCGATCAGCCTGTATTTCTCTGAAGCCTTGATGCTGAACAGCCTCCTGCTGAATTCCTCCCTGATCTTCTCCGGCTGGTTGATCGACAGCAGGTGCCCTTCCTGGATCAATGCCACTCTGTCGCACTTCATGGCTTCGTCCATGTATGGGGTGGATACCAGGATGGTTATGCTATACGGCCTCAGCTTCCTGAGCATTTCCCAGAACTCCGATCGGGATACTGCGTCCACACCGGTTGTCGGCTCATCGAGGATGATCAGCCTGGGTTTATGGATCAGCGCACAACATAAGGCCAACTTCTGTTTCATCCCTCCCGAGAGCCTGCCTGCAAGCCTTTTCTTAAAGGGCTCTATGTGTGCATATATATCAGCGATAAGATGGTGGTTCTCCCTGACGGTCGTTCCGAAAACGGTCGCATAGAAATTGAGGTTCTCTTCAACCGTCAGGTCGTGGTACAGGCTAAAACGGCCCGGCATGTAACCGACATTTCTCCGGATCTCCTTGAACTCCTTCCTGCCGTCGAAACCCAAAACTGACATTTCACCCTCATCCTGCAGAAGGAGAGAGACAATGATCCTGAAAAGGGTTGTTTTGCCGGCGCCATCCGGCCCGATGAATCCGAATATCTCGGATTCATTTACCGAGAATGAAACATCTTTAAGGGCCTGCGTTGCCCCGAAACTCTTACCTATTCCCGATGCTTCTATTGTTTTTAGCATTACGCCTGATTTAGAAAATCGCTTCCCCGGGCATGCCCGACTTGATCGAACCGTCATTCACAACGTCAATGGTGACGGCATAAACCAGCGTGACCCGCTCTTCCTTCGTCTGGATTATCTTAGGGGTGAATTCGGCTTTGCCGGCAATATGGGATACTGTGCCGGTAAAGGATAAATAACCCTTCTCCCCGGCATCGATCCTTACCGTGCTTTTTTGTCCCAATTTGACGGATCCCAGCTGAGCGCCGCTGACATACACCTTTAACCTGATAACCGAAAGATCGGCGATTTTGACCAGGGGTTTGCCTGCCACCGCCAGTTCCCCCGCTTCGGAATATTTTTCAATGATGGCCCCTTTTATGGGGCTTTTTACAGAGCATCGCATCAACTGTTCTTCCAGGGTTGCCTTTTTCGATTCATAAACCGACAATTCGGCTGCGATCGATGTCTTCTGGGTGTTGTTTGCCGTGATTTGTTTTTGCAGGACAGCCACCTGGCCCATAAGATCATCATACTGCTTTTGGGTAGCAGCGTCCTCCTTCAGCATTTTCTCAATCCTGTCAATGTTGATTGCCAGATTGGCCATCTGCTGGTTAAGGATGTCATTCTGGGCATTGATTGAACTGATGCGTGTTCTTACGCTCATCATTCCGGCATCAATTTCCGATTTCTGAAGATGGAACAGGGTGGTATCGACAAGGGCTATTTCCGATCCTTTATCAATCTCAGATCCTTCGGTCGCGTCGAATTTCAGGATCCGGCCGCTTGTCTCGGCAGACACCATAATTTCTGTAGCTTCAAAGTTACCATAGGCATCTGCCTCGTCTTTCTGGTTGTTGCAACCGGTCATGACCAGCATTGCACCCAGTATTAACAATCTGTTATACATAATGTTATTCAATTTCTATTCCGCAAATGTTCAAATATTCAACTCCCGCCAGAGCCAGGTTTATTTTATGTATCTCATGATTGATGAGTGCCTGCTTTTCAGCATTCAGCTCGTTCATGAATTCCGTGGCAGTGATGGTGCCGTTCTCGTATTGGGATTCGGCTGTGGCAGTGATCCTCTGTCTTATTTCGATCAGCCCGGCGTCAGATTCAATCAGGGATTTCAGGCTTGAAATCTCAGCGCTTTTGGCATCCAGGAGCCTTCTGAGGTTGTCAGCCAGGTCGCTCTTCCTGTTGTCAATGATTCCCCGCTGGATCTGGATCACCTGCTTCTCATTTTTAACCTTGTTCCAGTCGAAAATATTCCACTTGACACCGGCACCGAGGACCGCATAGGGGGCAAATTCATCTTTGAAGAAGTTGCTTCCGGGAGGATTGCCGTAGCCCAGGGTGGCAAATCCGATCGCCTTGGGCATTCGCCTGCTTTGTAAAATCTGAAGGCCGGCTGCAAGCTGCTCTTTTCTCAGGTCAAACAACTCCAGTTCCGGACGGGATATATCATCGGTCAACTCTTCCGGGGGTGAAGGAAGGACAAAGGTGGTCGAGCCATCCATTTCCGTTCCCGTCAGGCTTGATAAGATTCTAAGAAACGCTGACTTCCTGATCTCATTTTCGCCGATCTGCTGCTGCAGCTTGATTTTTTCAGAGGCCAAAACATCAAGATCCGATCTTAAAATGACGCCACTGGCCAGTGCGGATTTCATGGAGACCATGCGTCTATCAATCAATGCAAGGAAATTATGCAGCAGTTCCTTCTGCCGCTCAAGCAATAACAGGTTGAAATAGTACCCGTTTATTTGTCCGCGGAGCTTGTAAGGATCGGTCTCTGTTTGCTTCTGATTGACTTTCAGTTCGGCTTTTTCAAGAGCCCTCGCACCTTTGATGGCGCCCCCGTCATAAAAAACCTGGTTGATATCCACGGTGACCTTGTACTGTTCATGCGGGAGTGGCTGAATCAAATCGGCAATGCCCGGAATGGGAAGAGCGCTCATGATATCCGAGAGATCGACAACCGAAGAGTTGTAAACGAAACTGCCGTTTGCATCGAGGGTCGGAAGCCAGCCTTTGGACAGGTTTTCATCTTTCAACTGCCAGATTTGATCATAAGCCTCCTTTTCCAGCGCCAATGCGTTTATGCCGGCGGCCATATGATAGCACTCCTGCAGCGTCATTGTCTTTTGTGATAAGCAAGGTAATGACGCCAGGAGAAGGAATACAATCAAGATGTCCCGTTTCATTTCTTGTTTGATTGGTGGGTTAAAGCATTAATAACAAACTCTGCGGCATAGTCCTTACGGGCTTCGATGTACCGATCGAAATCATATCCCAGCTTTTCCATGATACCCGATAGGATCGGCTTGGCAACAAAAGGAAACACACTCATGGCAGCGATGGAGGTCATCAGCTGCGGGATGATCTCCCTGGTGACATTGTACTTTTCCAGCTCCGTCTTATTCTGTTCCTCCAGTGTTTCCCATAATTTATTGATGTCAATGCCTTGAATCAACTTCTTGATCCTTCCCGGATTCCGGTTCAGCTCATTCATGATGAATCCCGGAAGCCTGGGATTCTGCTGCAAAAAAGTAATCTGCTCCCTGTAGAAGAAACGGATCTTTTCTTCAAGACTGAGGTTTTTGTCAAATACCGGGGCGAACTTAGCAAACATCTGACCTGCGATCTTCTCAAAAACCGCATTGAAAAGATGGTCTTTGGTACGGTAGTAATAATGCAGCAATGACTTGTTGATCCCTGCATAATTCGCAATATCTTTCATCCTGGTCCCGTCCATCCCTTTCTTGATGAAGATCTCGGTCGCGGCTTCAACGATCTTCTCCTCGGTCTGTTTTTCCTGTTCTGTCATGTCATTTGATCATCTGGTTTAACCAATTGGATTAACTATAAAGTTTAACCATTTGGTCAAATATAAAACCGATTTTTGTTAATTCAAAATTTCAGACAAAAAAAATGGATGTTTGAAGGTCAGGTTTTGCCTGACAAGAGTTCCCTGGTCGACAGCAGTCCGCAAGCAGCCCAGATATCCTGTCCTCTTGAAGCCCTTACGGTGGTCAGTATTTCCTTTTGGTTCAAGGCATCCTTGAATCGCTGGACCGCCAGGTCGTCTGATCCTTCCAGATCGGTTTCCGGTATTGGGTGATACCGGATCAGGTTGATCCGGCAACGAAGGCCATTCAGTAACCGGGCCAGTTCTTTGACATGCGCGGAGGTATCGTTCAGGTTTTTAAACAGGATATATTCAAACGAGATCCTTCGCTGACGGCCCCATCCCCACGACCGGATCAGGCGGATCACCTCCGGAAGGGGACTGATTTTTTCCATCGGCATCAGCATTCTCCTCTCTGCCTCGAACGGGCTATGCAAGCTGACGGCGAGATGGGCCTGGCAGCGATCCAGGAAAGTGATCATGGCCGGGAGGATACCGATCGTGGAAACCGTAATTCTTCTTGGACTCCAGCCATATCCCCACTCAGAAGTCAGTATTTCAACGCTTTTCAAAACCGGCTCCAGGTTGTCAAAGGGCTCCCCCATCCCCATGTAAACTACGTTGGTCATCTTTTCCCTCTCAGGCAGGCTGTGTATCTGGTTGATGATTTCCCCGGCCGTCAGGTTGCCCTGAAACCCCTGTCTGCCGGTCATGCAAAACAAGCAGCCCATTTTGCATCCCACCTGGGAGGAAACGCACAGGGTAGCCCTGTCTTCATCGGGAATATAGGCCGATTCAACAAATTTCCCGGGCCCGGTCCGGTACAGGTATTTCTTCGTCCCGTCGACCGATTCCTGGACCTTTACGGGATCACTAAGGCCCAGGATATACTTTTCGTTTAATACGTTACGGGCTTTTGCCGGCAGGTTGGTCATCCCGTCTATGGAGCTGATCCTTTTCCGGTAAAGCCAATCGGTGATCTGGTCTGCTGCGTACCGGGGCAGGCCCAGGGTGTCGGCTATTTCCTTTATTTCATCCTGGTTTTTACCGAAAAGGGCCTCTCTTTGATCATCCATGACGGCAGACGGCGATGGTGCGCCGGAAAGGTACGCACATCCTACCGGATTCAATTCGAATGTTAAAAAAACTTAATTCCCCTTCCGGCAGGCTATCCGCTGACCTTTTGACCTATTTTTGTTTTAAACACTAATTCCTATGAAAAAAATCAATCTTTTTTATTTCTGCCTGCTGGCTATGGGCTGGCTGGTCATGATACCAGCCTTGCACGCACAGCAAGCTAAAAGCCCCGTCCTTGATGGCAAGGCACGCCTGGCGGCTTTCCAAAAGTTCACGGAGATGCAGTCCGCATCGTCCTTCAAGGACCAGAAATGGCAGTTCCTGGGCCCGAATAACATTAGCGGCCGTTGCACCGATGTCGCTGTGGTCGAGCCTAAAGGAAAGTCCTATGTCATGTATGTGGCCACCGCATCGGGTGGTGTCTGGAAGACAGAGAACGAAGGGGAAACCTGGGTGCCTGTTTTCGACCAGCAAGCATCGACTGCCATCGGAGACATAGCGATCGATCCAACGGATCCGCAGGTTGTCTGGGTCGGAACGGGCGAAGCCAATATCTTCCGCAGTTCACAATCGGGCTGCGGGATCTACAAATCGAACGATGGTGGAAAAAGCTGGCAGCATAAAGGCCTGGAAAATACTTTTACCATAGCCCGGATTGTCATACACCCCAAAAACCCCGATATCATTTTCGTGGCCGCCTCGGGTCACGAATGGACCACAAATCCGGATCGGGGAGTTTTCAAAACCATTGATGGTGGCAATACCTGGCAGAAAGTGTTTTTTGTAAACGATATGACAGGTACGATAGATCTGGTCATGGACCCGTCGGACCCTAACACACTCTATGCAGCCACCTGGCAGCGTATCCGGAAAAAATGGAACGATCCAAGGAACGAAGCGGATTACACCGGATCGGGTATCTGGAAAACCACCAACGGAGGCAAAACCTGGGATCCGATCAATGCAGGGCTCCCGGAAGCCAGGTTCAGGGGCCGTATCGGCATAGACATCTCCCGTTCCAACCCGAAAGTTCTGTACGCTTTTGTAGATAACTACGAAGTCTCCAGACCGGCTGAGCAAGGTGCCGAATCCGATTCCTACGGAAGGCCGCGCGGGGGGATGATCAAGGGGGCTACGGTTTATAGGAGTGACGACAGGGGGAAATCCTGGACCCAGGTCAGCGGCCTGACAAACGAGACCAAAAGATACATGGAGCGCCATTCAGCCACTTACGGATGGGTTTTCGGCCAGATGCGGGTCGATCCGACCGATGAAAACACAATCTATACCATGGGCCTGGGCCTCAATGTATCAACCGACGGAGGCAAAACATTCAAGAATCTGCGGGGCATGCATTCCGATCACCATGGACTTTGGATAGATCCTCAAAATCCGGATTACCTGGTGAATTGCAACGACGGGGGAATTGTGATCTCCTACGATAAGGGTAAAACATGGAAACAGTGCACCGATAATCTTCCGGCTGTCCAGTTCTTTACCCTTAACTATGACATGGGAACTCCTTTCAAGGTCTACGGCTCGGTCCAGGATCACGGCAGCTATTGCGCTCCCGTGAACCTGACACGCGGTCGCGACAGGATTCCGGCCGTTGAATGGGAAAATGCTCCCGGCGGGGAAGGAAGCAATCATGCCATTGATCCGCGTGATCCGAACCTGGTCTATTCGGCCGGTTTCTACGGCTCGATCAGCAGGTCGAACGAGTCGGCACGTGAATATAAAAACATACTGCCAAGAGTATTTGAGAACGAGCCGGCTCTCCGCGGCCAATGGCTGGCCCCGTTCATCCTTTCGCCCCACAATCCTGACATAGTCTACCACGGCATGCAATATCTGTTCATGTCAACAGACCGGGGCAGCACCTGGAAACAGATCAGTCCTGACCTGACTTACAACGATCCGAAGAAAATGGGTGACATTTCCTACCAGACCCTCTTTTCCATTTCGGAATCACCCCTTAAATTCGGCCTGATCTACGCCGGAACGGATGATGGACGTCTGCATTTGACAAAAGACGGTGGCGCCACCTGGACCGAACTCACCGGTAAACTGATACCGGAACGGTGGATCAGCCGGGTTGTCGCTTCACAACACAAAATGAGCCGTGTCTATGTCACGCAGAATGGAAAGCGGGACGATGATTTCCAGGTCTATATCTGGAAATCGGATGATTACGGGCAGACATTCAAGGATATTTCATCCAATATCCCGCTGGGCCCGGTCAACGTCATACGTGAAGATCCCTCCAACCCAGATATTCTGTATGCCGGCACCGATCTTTCGGCATTTGTGTCAACCAATGGCGGCGATTCCTGGGAAGTTCTTGGAAATCTGCCGACTACCTACGTCCACGACTTGATCGTTCACCCCCGCGATAACATCATCGCCATAGCCACTCATGGCCGGGGTGTTTGGATAATGGATGCCAATACGATCAATAAAGCAAACGAAAGAAGGAGATTCTTTTTTGAAGATTAAAGACGGCAAACCTCAACAGTAAGACCGAAGAAAAAGGCGAAGGATCCCAATCCTTCGCCTTTTCTTATCCCCGCAATCTTTTGTCTTACACCGGAATCACAGACCTTTATTCTATCACCCTGTGCCACGTTTGCTTCCTTCCGATAGGCCCGATCGATCCCCTGACGGTCAGGGTATTCGGATCCTCCAGCCAGATTTTCACATCGTACAACTTTCCATTTCCGGGATCAAGAATGCCTTTTTTCCCTTTCCATATATTCCCTGAAAGGGTCAATCCATTGATAACGACCATTCCGCGAATCCTCTTGTCTTTATTTGAACCTGTGCATTTATCGCACAGCTTGTCAGTCGGAGTTACCCCATCGTCGTCCCAGGTTTCCAGCACTTTCCCGTACAGCTGACCGCTGATAAGCCACAATTGAACGATGGAAGCCCGGTTGCCGGTCTCATCGTCAATGGTCGTCCATTTGCCGACCACATCCTGACCGATTACCTGTCCGGCCGCAAATAGCAGGCCTGCCAACAGGACTACGCTGATCTTGAATCTTTTCATATTCATTAGGTTTTTGGAATTATGGTGTGAAAGAAAGAAAAAAATCAGGAATAACAATCAGTACATATTCCCATTTTCACACATTCCGCTACCTTTGCACGAAATTAATTATCATAGAATGAAGACAAAAACTTGGATCGGATTATTCATCATAATCCTGGTGACGGTTACGTCATGCAATCAAAAGGACAGCATTTCCTCGAAAATCGGACCGGTGAAACTCACCAACGAACTGGATACCGCCAGCTATGCCATGGGCGTCAATATGGGCAGCCAGGTTAAAAGCATAGGAATGAAAGAAGTGAACATAAAAGCTTTTTCCAAAGGATTTCAGGAAGCGATCCATGGTGAAACAACAGATATCAGCCTCCAAGAAACCAATTCGATACTGCAAACCTACTTCACCAATATCCAGATGAAACAGGCAGATGAAAACCTTAAAAAAGGCGGTGAGTTTCTGGCAGAAAACGGCAAAAAAAGCGGCGTTACAACCACAGCCAGCGGTTTGCAATACGAGGTGCTGAGGGAAGGAACGGGACCCCGCCCGGATTCCACTTCCACGGTGAAGGTTCATTATCATGGAACTCTGATCGACGGAACCGTTTTTGACAGTTCGGTGGAGCGGAATGAACCGGTTGAATTCCCGCTAAATGGAGTGATCAAGGGTTGGACCGAAGGCCTCCAATTGATGACCGTGGGATCCAAGTACAAGCTCTATATCCCGGCTGATCTGGGCTACGGCGCCAGGCCCGGAGCTTCGATTGAACCGAATTCGGTCCTGATCTTTGAAGTTGAGCTACTCGAGATTGTAAAATAATCTTCTGGCTGTCAGCCTTATAGTGAAAACCCCGCCCGGCGGGGTTTTCTTTTTCAGGTAACCATCATTGCCTCGTATTGCTATATTTTTCGTAACCTTGCATAAACCTAAAACTGCTTGCCATGTCGTTGAAAAGAAAAACCCGTGAACTGGTCGAACGCCGGGAGCAGGTGCTTCTGGGTGGTGGCGAAACTGCCATAAAAAAGCAGCAAGCCATGGGTAAACTGACTGCAAGGGCAAGGATCATCTCCCTGCTGGATGATGATTCTTTCCAGGAATACGATCTCTTTGCACAGCACGAGGGACGCGACTTTGACATGGACAAGAAGGAGCTCCCGGGAGACGGCGTCATTACCGGGACGGGGAAAATTTACGGATCGCCGGTCTGTATTTTCGCACAGGACTTCACTGTGGCGGGGGGATCGCTGGGACTCATGCATGCCCGGAAGATCACGAAAATCATGGACCATGCCCTGAAGCTCAAGGTACCCCTGATCGGGATCAATGATTCGGGTGGAGCGCGGGTCCAGGAAGGAGTCAATTCCCTGGCCGGCTATGGCGAGATTTTTTACCGGAACACCCTGGCATCAGGTGTGATCCCCCAAATATCTGTCATTCTCGGTCCCTGTGCAGGAGGTGCGGTTTACTCTCCTGCCCTGACCGATTTTGTATTCGTGGTAGACAGGATTTCAAAAATGTTCATCACGGGTCCGGAAGTGATCAAGACGGTCCTGGGCGAAGAGATCTCAATGGAAGAGCTGGGAGGAGCCACAATTCACAGTTCGATAACGGGCAATGCTCATTTTTTCGCGCACAGTGAACAGGAATGCTTCGAACAGATCAAGACCCTAATCTCCTTCATTCCCTGGAACCACTCCCAGCGGGCCAAGCGACTCCGCCCTAGGAGTCCGAAAAACACCTATAAAATCGACGATATCGTACCTGCTGATCCGAAACAACCCTATGATGTCAGGAACGTCATCCGGGCTGTTGCCGACAGCTCGGAGTTTTTCGAGATCCAGGAGCAGTTTGCGCCGAACATCGTCATCGGATACGGACGCATGAACGGCCAGACGGTAGGTTTCGTGGCTAACCAGCCGATATACCTTGCCGGTGTCCTTGATGTCGATTCGTCAGACAAGGCAGCCCGGTTCATCCGGTTTTGCGATGCCTTTAATATCCCCCTCATCACCTTCGTCGACCTGCCAGGTTACCTGCCAGGCGTCGACCAGGAATATGCAGGAGTCATACGGCATGGCGCCAAGGTTCTCTATGCCTATAGCGAAGCTACCGTTCCCAGGATAACCATAATCCTCCGGAAAGCATACGGAGGAGGCTATATCGCCATGAACAGCCGTCACCTGAATGCGGATATGGTGTTCGCCTGGCCATCAGCCGAAATCGCTGTCATGGGCCCGGAAGGTGCTGCCAATATCATCTTTAAAAAAGAGATCATGTCGGCGGAAGATCCTGAAAAAATGAGGAAGCTGAAAATCAAGGAATACAAGGATAAGTTCGCAAATCCCTATGTGGCTGCCGCTAAAGGATATGTGGATGCGGTCATCGAACCCTCCGAGACCAGGAAATACCTGATTTATTCTCTCGATGTTCTTGAAACCAAGGATGTGCCGAGGTCCAACAGGAAACACGGCTGCATACCCCTATAACACCTCTCATAACCGGAATATCCCATGGATATCAATCAAAAGGACCTGCAGGTCTTTTCTTTGGAAGGCAGTGATTATCAAACTCTCCTGACAAAGAAATTCCTGACCCGGACGAAATATCAGCCCGATGATCCGACACGGATCATTGCCCAGATTCCGGGAACCATCGTTAAGATCATGGTCAAGGAGGGACAATCCGTCAATCCTGCCAAATGCCTGTTCATCATCGATGCGATGAAAATGAAGAACAAGGTTCATTCGACCATGACCGGCATCATCAGCAAAATACATATCCGCGAGGGACAAATCGTTGCCAAGAACGAGCTTTTGCTGGAACTCGAGGAACCCCGGTCAGACAAGAAATCAAAAAAAACTGAACGTCCTGCCGAGAGGGAGGGCAAGGATTCGCAGAGATCCCGTTTTGGAAAAAAAGGCAAAAAAATCAAGAAGACAACTGCTCATTCCAGATCAGGTACTCGCTGATATCCCCGGGTATCCTGATCCCCCGGTCGAACAATCCGAATACTGCCGATCCGCTCCCTGTCAGGCTGCTGAACAGCGCTCCCTGATCGCTCAGGAATTCGAGGATCTTTCCAATGACCGGGTGCCGGTTGATGGCATACGGTTCAAAACTATTGGTGATTGAACCTCGCCACGAGGCAACGGGTTTGGAGATCAGGCGATCCAGGGGTTCAGCCGGCCTGTTGATCCGGACCTGCCGGTAAGCTTCTGAGGTTGAAATCATGACGCCCGGGTGAAAAAGATACAGGAAGAGACCTCCGAGATCCAGACCAACCGGCCTTAACTGCTCTCCCCTGCCCCTGGCCAGGCTGGCCCGCGGATCCAGGAAAAACGGGCAGTCGCTTCCCAGCTCCAGGGCCATCTCCCTGAGCAGGGCATCATCCAGCCGTAGATCAAAAAGCCGGTTCAGGGCCAACAGCATCGCTGATCCGTCTGATGACCCTCCCCCCAGGCCGGCGCCTGAAGGAATGGCTTTGTGCAGCCAGATTTTTACGGGAGGGAGCGCTCTCCGGGAATGAATCTTTTCATAGGCCTTGATGACCAGGTTTGCAGACGGTTCCCCGGCAACCGGCAGGCCCGAAAAACGGATTGCCGTCTCCCCCGAAAGCCCCGGTTGATCCGGAACCACTTCGAGGATATCAGTCAGCCCGATTGGATAAAAAACCGTCTCGATGTCATGATAACCATCTGGCCTTTTGCTGGTTACATATAGTCCCAGGTTAATCTTGGCAGGGGGAAAGATGATCATCTCAGCGGCTTCCTTGAATTATGAACAAAACCAAAAGTAACCACTTTTTTTCCTATTTTTCTGTTCATCTTTGCTTTCCAATTTAAAAACCGATGGCGCAAAAGAAAATTACCGACAGCAATAAACGGGTCCAGGAAATCATGCAGGACCTGGGGAAAATCCCTCCACAGGCAACCGAACTGGAAGAGGCTGTACTGGGTGCTCTCATGCTGGAGAAAGACGCAGCTGTTTCGGTCATCGATATCCTGAAACCGGATTGTTTTTATAAAGAAACACACCGGATCATTTTTGAAGCCATCCTGAAGCTATCGGTCAATCTGGAACCGATAGACATCCTGACCGTGACCGAGGAACTGCGGAAACAAGGCAGGCTGGAGCAGGTCGGTGGGCCCTATTTCCTGACCCAGCTGACCGGCAAAGTAGCTTCTGCCGCCCATGTTGAATACCATTCCAGGATCGTAGCCCAGAAATACATCCAGCGTGAACTCATCAGGGTCTCATCGGATATCCAGGAAAAAGCCTTCGATTCGAACCAGGATGTTGATGAATTGCTGGACTTTGCAGAAAGCGAGCTGTTTGAAGTGGCCTTCGGCAATATCAAGAAAGAAACCGTCAGGGTCGATCTGCTGATCGACAAGGCCTTAAAGAGGATCGAAGAACTGTCGGCCAAGGAAGCAGGCCTCAGCGGTGTGCCATCCAGCTTCCTAAAGCTCGACCGGATCACTTCGGGCTGGCAAAACTCCGACCTTGTGATCATTGCTGCGCGGCCATCAATGGGAAAAACCGCCTTCATGCTCTCCATGTGCCGCAACATAGCTGTCGAGCATCACAAACCGGTTGCCATTTTCTCCCTTGAGATGTCAAGCTTGCAATTGGTCAACCGGTTGATTGTCAGCGAAACCGAATTGGCCTCCGATAAAATCCGGAATGGGCGGCTGGAAAAATACGAATGGGAGCAGCTTGAAATCAAACTGAAAAGCTTGTCTACCGCCCCTATGTTCATTGATGACACCCCCGCCATCTCCGTGTTTGAACTCCGGGCCAAAGCCAGAAGGCTGAAGCTCGAACACAAGATCGAGCTCCTGGTGGTCGACTACCTTCAACTGATGACCGGGCCGCCGGATTCCCAGGGCAACCGGGAGCAGGAAGTAAGCAGTATCTCACGGTCCTTGAAAGCCATTGCCAAGGAACTGGATATCCCGATCATTGCCCTCTCGCAGTTGAACCGGTCGGTGGAACTCCGGTCAGGCGACAAGCGGCCTCAACTGTCCGACCTTCGCGAGTCGGGTGCTATCGAACAGGATGCGGATATCGTGATCTTTATCCACCGCCCGGAACGCTTTGGCCTCACTGAGGACGCACAGGGAAGATCAACCATCGGAATTGCCGATATCATCATTGCCAAGCACCGCAACGGTCCCGTGGGTGACATCCAGCTCCGGTTCCGTGCGGAACAAGCTAAATTCACCGAGTTGGAAGATGAAATTATGATGCCGGAGTTTGATATTCCGGACAATGGAGCCACCCGGAAATTTAAATCCCGCATGAACAGGAATGTCAGCCTTGCAGAAGAAGGTGAGCCCATTTGATTCACGGATGAAATCCTGGGTTATATCCTTTTACGTACTGTTTCTGCTGGCTTTTCAACCGGTCTATTCATCTTATGTCCTGGTGCCTATGGACAACACCCAGACCAACCACCTGAAAGCTTACGGCGTCGCCTATTCAGCTCTCAGCAAAGGGGTGAGCCTGGAGTGGTTACTGAATTACCGTGGCGGAAGTTTCCTGATCCCCCGGTATGAAGGCCTTGACCAGGAATGCCTGCTGAAAGGGGTGCGGACAGAAATCATCGCGGACGCGGTACGCCTTCAGATCCTGGATGATATTGCCCGTCCTGAAATCAATATGGATGCCATCAGGATGGAAAAAGCGCCCAGAATTGCCGTTTATGCCCCCGAAGACAAACAACCCTGGGACGATGCGGTGATGATGGCGCTGGAATATGCCGAGATACCGTATGACCGGATCTATGACGCTGAAATCATCGCTGGCCGGCTTCAGGGATATGACTGGTTGCACCTGCATCATGAGGATTTTACAGGGCAATACGGAAAATTCTATAAAACATTTAACCATATGGCCTGGTACAAAAAACAGGTGGCCGATAACCAGGCATCTGCCTTGAAGCAAGGATTCGCAAAGGTTTCGCAAATGAAACTATATGTCGCCCTGGCCATTAAAGCTTATGTGGCTGAGGGGGGGTTTCTTTTCTCCATGTGCTCCGGGGCCGATTCGTTCGATATAGCCCTGGCGGCTCAAAATGTCGATATCTGTGCCCCTATTTACGACGGGGACCCTGCAGATCCCGATATGAACAGCAAGCTGGATTTTGACCAAACCCTGGCCTTCCAGGATTTTAAACTGATCGAGGATCCGCTGGAATATGAATTTTCCGATATTGATGCGACCGCATCCAGGAGAATCGCAGAAAATCAGGATTATTTCACCCTGTTTGATTACTCTGCCAAATGGGATCCCGTACCCACCATGCTGTGCCAGAATCATACGAGGATCATCAGGGGATTCATGGGACAGACGACGGCCTTCATCAAGGATTACATCAAACCCTCCGTACTGGTCATGGGAGAAAATAAGTCCCTCAATGAAGCCCGGTATATTCACGGTGAATACGGCCGGGGAACCTGGACCTTTTACGGTGGCCATGATCCCGAAGATTACAGTCACCTGGTCGGCGACGAACAAACCGACCTGGCGTTGCACCCCAATTCACCGGGTTATCGCCTGATCCTTAATAACATCCTGTTTCCCGCCGCAAAAAAGAAAAAACAAAAAACCTGAAAAGGTTTTACGGGCTTGCAGAATTGAACCTTTCACTAACCCAAGCCTTTAGTCTGAGGATTCCCCATTCCACATTCCACATTCCACATTCCACATTCCACCTCACGCCTCACGTTTCCTCGCCCCCCTTCCCTCAATCACAATTACAATCTCCCCTTTAGGCTTGGATTCTGCCGCCCATTCTGCCAGTTCGCCCAGCGTGCCCCTGACGGTTTCCTCGTGTAATTTGGTCAGCTCCCGGGAGACCGAACCTCTCCTTCCGGATCCGAAATCAGGAAGGAGCTGGCTGATTGTTTTGGCAAGCCGCAGGGGTGATTCATAGAGGATGATGGTGCGTTCTTCGGCTGCCAACTCACGGATGCGGCCCTGGCGTCCCTTTTTTGCAGGCAGGAATCCCTCAAAAACGAACCGGTCAGACGGAAAACCCGAATCAACCAGCGCCGGGATCAGGGCAGTGGCACCCGGCAGGCATTCGATCTCAAAACCTTCACGCAGGCACGCCCGAACCAGCAGAAAACCCGGATCCGATATACCAGGCGTGCCAGCATCGGAAATCAATGCGGCACGTTCCCCGCCAGCCAACCGGGCAACAATGAAGGGAACAGTCTGGTGCTCATTGAACTTGTGATGGGGATAAATCGGCTTGCTGATAGAATATCTTTTGAGTACAGCCTGGGAAGTCCTGGTGTCTTCAGCCAGGATAAAATCCACCTCCGTCAGGACCTGTACGGCACGATAGGTCATGTCGCCAAGGTTGCCGATCGGGGTGGGAACAATAAACAACCGGGTGTCACGCTCCTTCATTTCCGCTCGTTTTCAGCATTGTAGCAAACCCTGCACAGGGGTTCATAAACATCCTGTTCTCCCAGCATGACCAGTTGGTCGGACTGGGCCTTGCGGTAGGAATACTGAGCCAGGTTTCCGCAACGGATACAGATGGCATGAACCTTGGTTACGTACTCCGCTATGGACATCAGGGCAGGAAGCGGGCCAAAGGGTTGCCCCCTGAAGTCCATGTCAAGACCCGCGACAATGACACGGATCCCCTGGTTGGCCAGGTCATTGCAAACGTTCACCAGGCTTTGATCAAAAAACTGGGCTTCATCGATGCCGACAACATCTACCTCACTGGTCATCAGCAGGATATTTCCCGGAGAAGAAACAGGGGTCGAACGGATTGCCTTGGCATCATGGGAAACGACGTCCTCGGCTGAATAACGGGTATCAATCTGAGGTTTGAAAATTTCCACGCGCTGCCTGGCAATCCTGGCCCGGTTCAACCGGCGGATCAACTCCTCGGTCTTGCCGGAGAACATCGAGCCGCAGATCACTTCGATCCAGCCCCTGGGAGCATTAATATGCCTGCTTGTTTCGGGAAAGAAAAAACGGTCCAATACCAGTTTACAGATTTGATCGTTATTTTTACAAAAATATAAGAATTATGGATAGCAGGGGAGTCACCGTAAGTCTGCGCGAGAAAATCGCCGAGATCGGCAGGTTGCTTGAATGGATGGAAAACACCGGCCGTGCCCATCCTATTGATTTCGAACTGATCCTGAATAAAACACGGGAACTTTACGAGCTGGAAGTCTTTTTCGCATCCGAACTGCTTTCACCAACCAAAAAGCCCGCCGGTTCGCCAGTCAGAGACTATTCGCCCCCGCCGGCTATTTCTGGATCAATCATTGAGGAAACACCGGCAAAACCAAAACTTTCCGTCAAGGACGAACCTGCTGTTCAAGACGAACCCGCCATCAAGGAGAAACCTGCCGTCAAGGAAGAGAAAATGCCGACTGCTAGCAGCAATCCTGCTCCGACCATTGATTTTATTTTTTCCGAACCGGATCCGGTATCCCCGGATATACCCGAACGCCCGACGGGCGAAGACCGGTTAAATGAGGCCCTCGGGAAGCAGAAAGCGGTTCACGATATCGCCTCGGTTCTTACGGAAACTCCCGTTAATGACATCTGGTCCGCAATAGCCATCAATGATCGCTTCCTTTTTACCCGGGAGCTTTTCATGAATGACTCGGAAGCTTTTAAAACAACAGTCACCTTGCTTAATAGTCTTCCCTCCTGGGATGCTTCGGCCCGATATATGTCGGATCATTTCGATTGGGACAGGAACCATCCGGTCGTCAAGGAGTTTCAAACCATCGTCAGGCGGCGGTTTCTCAAATGATCCCCATTCCCGTCTCAGAAATAGCCCGGATCACGAATTCCCGGATAACCGGCCGATGGACGGGCACTATCCGTTCCATCGCAACCGATACGCGCAAAGCCATCAATCCGGAAGAGAGTCTTTTTATTGCACTTAGAGGTCCCAATCACGATGGCCATCGCTATCTGAACGAAGCCTTTCAGATGGGTTTCAGAGCCTTCCTGGCAGAATATATACC
>CAZJNQ010000024.1:0-12985 GCA_964547475.1 uncultured Porphyromonadaceae bacterium | reverse complement strand
TAACAACCCGCTCCTTGCCCTGCAGGAACTGGCATCATGGCACCGCCGGAATTTCAGCGGAACTTTGATTGCCATAACAGGCAGCAACGGCAAAACCATCATCAAGGAATGGCTGGTTCAGGTTTTGCAGAAATTCCACACCGTCAGTAAAAGTCCAAAATCATTTAACAGTCAGCTGGGTGTTCCGCTCTCCGTCCTCGGGATCAGGCCCGGTGACCAGTTCGCCGTCATGGAGGCCGGGATCTCCCGCCCTGGTGAGATGGCCCGGCTTGAGCATATCCTTCATCCGGATATCGGCATCCTGACAAACATCGGTGACGCCCACCAGGAGAATTTCAACGGGATTTCCGATAAAATCAGCGAGAAAATATTGTTGTTTCAGCTTTGTAAAAAAATCCTCTATTGCAAGGACCATCTGCCCATCGACCGGGTATTAAGCTCAGCGGGTTTTCCGGGTGAAAGGATCACCTGGTCCCGGAACGGAGTTTCCACCCTGGTGATCCTCTCTGAGATAAATGAAGGGAACGAGCATCACCTGTTAGCTACCTATCAGGGTCAAGAAGTGAACCTCACGGTCCCTTTTACCGATCCGGCCTCCATTGAAAACCTGATCCATATCTGGCTGTTCTCGCTGGTTTCTAAACTTGACCGGGATCTTTTTCAAAAACTGGTTCTGGGCCTGGAACCCGTCCGGATGAGGATGGAACAGAAACAGGGGATAAACGGTTGCACCCTGATCAATGATTACTATAATTCCGATATTGTTTCACTAAGGGTAGCCCTCGACCTTCTGTACCAGCAGACAGCCCAGGATAAAAAGACGATCATCCTGTCGGATATCCTGCAAACCGGTATCCCGGAAGACGAATTATTCGCCGAAATTAGCCACCTGATTGAGCAGAGGCCCGTTCACCGTCTGATCGGTATCGGAAGCGCCATTTCCCGTCAAAAGGCCCGGTTCAGACCCGAGATGCAGGTCTGGACTTCAACGAGTGAATTCATCAGCGAACTCAATCCGGAGGATTTCCGCGATGAAGCGATTTTATTGAAAGGCGCCAGGATCTTTCAGTTTGAAATGATCAGCCGGCTGCTGGAAGCAAAGGTCCACTCCACAACCCTCGAAATCAGGATGGACGATGTGAGGTTTAATCTTACCCGGTTCAGGCAGGCCTTAAATCCGGGTACGGGTATTATGGTAATGGTTAAGGCTTTCACTTATGGAAGCGGTGGAGTCGAGATGGCCCGGTTCCTTGAGAATGAGAGGGTTGATTACCTGGGTGTCGCCTTCCCGGATGAAGGCATTGACATCCGGCGCGCTGGCATCCGTACCCCGGTGATGGTCATGAATCCCGATTATCGCCAGTCCGACCTCCTGATCGATTACCAGTTGGAGCCGGAAGTCTTTAGCTGGACGGGCTTGCGAATGTATGCCCGCGCCGCCCTTCAGCAGGGAAATTCCCCTTTCCCCGTTCACCTGAAGATCGACACCGGCATGCACCGGCTGGGATTTGACCCGGATGACACGGCCAGGCTCATGGAATGGTTTCAGGAACATCAGGAAGTCTACGTCCGGAGTGTCTTCAGCCACCTGGCTGCCAGTGAGGATCCGGCATCTGACGGATTTACACGCATTCAGATCAAGCGCTTCGATAAAACCTGCAAACAGCTGGGTTCAGCTCTTCCCTATTCTTTCCTGCGCCATATCCTGAATTCAGCCGGGATCACCCGGTTCCCTGAAGCCCAGCATGAACTGGTCAGGCTTGGGATAGGGCTTCATGGTTATTGCGACAGCCCCGGTATGGAATTAAAACCGGTGGCAACCCTTAAAACGGTCATATCCCAGATCCATGACCTGAAATCCGGGGAATTTGTTGGTTACGGACTTCTGGCCCGCCTTAAAAAAGCCTCCAGGATTGCGGTCATCCCGATCGGTTATGCTGACGGGATCGACCGCCGGCTTGGAAACGGTCACTACCACATGACTGTCAGGGGAACCCAGGTGCCCACCATTGGAAACATCTGCATGGACATGACCTTGCTGGATATCACCGGTTCAGGGGCATCCGAGGGGGATGAAGTGATTGTTTTCGGTCCTGATCATCCGGCCACGGAGATGTCTGAAGTTCTTGGAACCATTCCATACGAAATCCTGACCTCCATACCGGACCGGGTCAAACGGATCTATCTTTTTGAATAGCCGGTCAGCCGATATCACTGATGTATTCAAGCCTGGCACGGTCAATGACCTGGACCCGCCGGCCATCTGTGCCTATGATTTTCTCTTCCGAGAACTGGGTCAATGTCCGGATGGCATTGGAGGCGGTCATGTTGGAGAGGCTGGCCAGGTCATCCCTTGACAGGTAGGCCTTGATCGTTCTGCCGTCTTCTTCAAAGCCATATGTGTTGATCAGGAACAGCAAGGATTCTGCAAGCCTTCCCCTGATATGCTTCTGCGTGAGGTTAACAGTCCTGAGATGTGAAACGCCCAGTTCGCTGGCCAATGTCTTGAGTATTTTGAGGGTCAGGTCCGGGCGGTTTCTGACGGTATTGAGGATTTCTTCCCTGGAAAACAGGCAGACGACCGAATCTTCCAGGGCCATTGCCGAGGCCCTGTAATTCTCTTCGGCAAACAGGGCCCGGTAGCCGATGAATCCAACTGGTTTAGCCAGCCGGATGATCTGTTCCCTGCCGGTTATTCCTTCCTTGAAGATCTTGACTTTGCCCTTGGCCAGGCAGAGCAATCCGGTAGGTTTCTCACCTTCATGATAGATCAGCTCACCTTTCCTGTAAAACCTCGAAGTATGCGAACGGGCAAGGCGCTCCTTCTCTTCCTGTGGAAGGTCCTTGAACACCGAACCTGCTGTTTCGAGGCAGGTTTGGCAGGCCTCGAGCATTTCTGTCATCTCTTTCGACGGTATTTGACAAATGTATATCCCTTGACAGGAACGGGTTGTTTTCTTTAGTTAAAAAATGTTAATCATTCTTGCCCATTTAATTGAAAGGAATTCTTATATCTTTGTAATAGATGTTTGGTTCTCAGGATAGATTTTCACTGAGCCATTTTAACCTAAACCGTCTCCATAAAAAAGCTGAAGAAACTCTTCAGCTTTTTTTTTGGCCAAAAAAAGCCCCGGGGTTGACCCGGGGCTCTCTTTTATAGGAGTCTGTCGCTTACTCAACAACCACTTTTTCAACCCTGACTTCCTTGCCGTCGTTCACTTTCAGGTAGTAAACACCTTTGGCAAACTGGCTGGCGTCAAGCTCTTCATTGTAGCTGTAAGCAGCTTTCACTTCGTTCCGGTACACAACCTGTCCCGAGATGTTGACCAGTTCCAGGATCATGTCGGCAGCCTCAGCGTTGGTGATGCTGACCGTGAATTTCCCGCTGGTCGGGTTCGGATACACATTCAGGCTGTTGGCCAGGTCATTAGTTTCAACACCGGTTCCGCGGAAACTCAGGTTAAGCAGATAGTCAACCGTCTGCGGCGGAGCCCAGCTGGAAACAATGACGAAGTAAGTACCGGCAGCAATTTTCTTACTGAACTGGCCGCCGTTCGGACCGCTGGCCGAAGCCTTGCAATGATCCTTGGTCAGTTCTTCGGTCGGGCACAGGTCGAGTACATGGAGCCCGGCATAGGCACCGAGAATGTTACCATTCAGGTAGCCGTCATCGGCGACAATCGTAACAGTGTACACCTTGTCGTTACCGTCCATGTAGTTCGAGTACGGCGTGCACGGCGAGTAGTTATAGTCATCGGCAAACCCAACGGTCGTCCCGAAATGGTTCACAACCGGCAGGGTCAGCGGAATGGCATTCTGGCACACATCACCGTCAATCGGGTAGCTGACCAGGATGTTGAAGTAGAAGTCCTCGTACGCGTGTTCTGCCGTCGGGAAGGTCAGCGGCCAGAAGATGTAGATCGTCTGTCCCTGTTCCATCACCGTCTGAACCTGTGAGGAAGCCCGGTTGTACGTGCAGCCTGCTTCCATGTCGTCGTTCGAACCAATCAGCGTGCCTTCGCAATCGGAATACACCCACAGGTAGGTATCCCATGCATAAACGGCATCGTAACCGGCATCCTGATGCGGATGGCAGCTGTTGATCGTCACGATCGAGAACTTGTCAGCCGTATACTTGTACCACGTGTTCTGGCCCGGTGCATGGTTCTCGCCGATCACGGCCGTTGCAGCCGTGTAGCAGCTCAACCCTTCACCCGTCAGCGGGACCTCCAGTACCTGGTCGCTGTACAAGCCGTAGGTGATCACGATCTTACCCGTCTGTACACCGATATCGGTCGGATTGAACAAAACCGAGAAGTTCAGGCTTGCGCCACTGGAACCCACGGTATAAGCCCAACTGCCGTCGTGAACTTCAAACGGATAGGTGTTCGTGTCAACCAGTGAGAACACCGATCCTACCAATTCCACCTTCTTGATCTTCAGAACCGAGATCCCGACGTTGGTCACGGCAAAATTCAGCGTGCCGCTGGCACCGACCTGAACCCCGCCAAAGTTACCCTCCTGAGGAGCCACCGCAATGATCGGGGCCGTGATCCTGGATTCAACGGCAAAGTTGTCAATGATCCAGTAATCGTAATCGTTCGAAGGTGACAACATCAGGAACTTGAACCACACGGTCTGGCCCTGATAAGCATCCAGCGAAACAATCGCCTTCTGATATCCGCCCGTTTCCGCCGAAGGTATGGTCAAAGCCGTGGTCGCATAAATCACGGTCCAGTTAACCTGGTCGGTCGAAACCAACAACTGCCTCGGGTCGTTCACGTTGGCTGCATCATGGTAAGCCAGTATGGCCGACTGCATCCAGGATACCACCGGGTCACCGCCCGTCACGTGGATCGGAGGCGTATTCACCCATACCGGGATCCTTACACCACCAATCACCTTCCGGTTCCTCATGTGAACCGACAAACCTTCATACTGCGTGCCCCAGCCGTCATACACCAGAACGCAGGCCGCATCCGTCCATTCGCTGCTCCATCCGTGAACCGCCGTGGTAGTGTTCATGTTACCACCGATCCGGCTGTAGCACCACTCATTGTTCGGAGCCGTCAAGCAATTAAAGTTCTGATAGTAAGGCGTCGGGTAAATCACGAGGGTCTGCCCGTTGATCGGAACCACCAGCGTTTTGCCCACTCCGTATTCCACAATCAGGTTGGTCGTTTCATCCCCGGCATTCAGCGGGCAGAAATCAACCCGTACATCCCGGCTGCCCCATCCCACGATGGTGAACGGAACGGCCGGCGGAGCCACAATGTGGAATTCATCCGAAGCCGGCGTGTCATCCAGGTACAGCGCCGTAATCGTAGCCGTGCTCACGCCTTCGTTGAAGATCGTGATGATCTGCGATTTGCACTGGCCCGGGATCACGCCTGTGATCGTGGCCGGATCCGGATCCGCGGTGATAATGACACCCGTGACCGGAACAATGTCAGCCTCTTTCCGCGGGGTGATCAGGCCAAAGGGACTGCCACAGCCCCAGCCCCAGTCGACGTTCGTCCGGACACCCGTATAGTACTGCGGGGTCGTCGGAATGACCTTGCCGATCAGCGGGCTGTTGAACACGCTCTGGATAAACCAGTCGTAATCACCCTTAGCATTGATCGTAGCCACATCCAGGTTGTCATACAACCAGTTCAGGTCACCGTGATAATCGTCAAAGGCAATCATCGGGGTGGTGATCTTCACCAGCATCGATTCATAGGCATTCGTGCCTGCATAGTAGCATTCGTCATAGAACTCGTCATACGTCAGTTCAACCGGCGTGACTACGTTGCCCGTCGAGGATTTCGTCGGCAGGTAGCAGCAGATCGGAATGAACTTCAGGGTGACACAGTCATAATAAAGCGTACCCATCAGGTTCGTCAATCCGGCTCCCACACCGTAAGCCGTGCTCGGCAAAGCGCCCAGCCGGTCTTCGATCAGGATCCCGCATTCGTCATCCTGGACAAATTTCCAGTTGCCCCCCGAACGGGTCTCTTCATAGGTCACATATACTTCTTCCGTCAAACGATAACGCCATACCAGCGGCTGGTCGCGCAACTCGCACAACGTGGCCACATCCACGTCGCAGATGTCCAGATAGAGCTTCTGCGAGCTGATGCAGCTGACATTGCCCGAATTGTCAACGGCAAAGGCCCAATAGGTCCCGCTGTACAACCCGTGCGTCGAAATGTAAACCGGCGTGTTGATGGCCGTGACCGTAGCCCAGGCACCCAACCGGGCGTTGACCAGGTCAGCCACGTCACCACTACTGGTCCAGTCGGCCAGGTTATACGAGGAAACCCACGGGGATACCCCGGTATTCAGGGCCGTCTCGTTCACAATGAACACGCGGCCCAGCTCGGTCGACTGAACGGCTACCGAGTCGGTGCAGTTGTAGGCCATCACGCTCCAGGTCGTCACCACCGGAGGCGTAACGTCCTGCCACGTCAGGCAGATCGTCCAGTCCTGGGTGATGGTCCGGTCCTGAGCCGTAACCACGCAGGTATGACACATGTTGTCACTGAAATCAATGTAGGTCCCCGCGCAGGCAGCCGTGTTGCAGCAAATCACCGCACCGCAGCTCAGACTGTACGAGTAGCTCATGTTCGTCAGGTTCGTACCGTTGGCCACCACCACATCAACCGTGTGGGCCGTGGTATCGATCCGGGCCGAGCCTACCTGCCCCGAAGCAAAACTCCAGGACAGAATGTCGGTCTCCTGGCACGGCGGATTCTGTACAATCACCGTCCAGAGAGCCGTGGTCACACCGTCCGGCGCCGTCACCTTGTAGGTGATCGGACCCTTCGTCCAGTCAACCGCCGTATGGTAATCCACGAAAGGATACTGCGAATTACCCGTGGACAACTGTACCAGGGCATCCGGGGTCACCGTGATGTTGTGGGGCCCCAGGCTGGCGATGTTCGTCGTATAGGGCAAGGTAATATATATACGTCTTGCATACGGATCGATCCGGTTCACCAGTCCGCAGCCGCAACCGCTCGTCGAGAACGTGAAGGCGCTGATCCCCGTGTTCGTGTTCGGGATCACGTTCACCGTCACAAAATATTCCACCGTCGAGCAGTTCTCGGCCCAAACCGTGTAAGCCACCGGCGTGGTGAAATCATTGGCGGTCACTCCGCTGACCTGCGGATACTGATCGTCCTCGCTGTGCGTCATCAACGCACCCGTGCTCAGCGTGAAGCTGGCTTTCAGACCGGTCACCAAACCGCGTGCTTCCCACGGGATCCACACCGTGACCGTCTTGGCCGTCTCGTTCACCGTACCCGTCTGATCCATGCCCAGACCGGTGTTGTAATCCGCATCAAACCAGTAGGTCAGCAGTTTCTTCGCGCTGTTCGCCGGAAGAACCGTCACCGTCACCGTGTAGGTCTTCACTACTCCCGCCTGCGAGGTAACCGTGAAGGTCACCGGGCTGGTGAAGTCGGCCACACCGGCTGCAGCGGGGCTAGGCGTTGCTCCCGGGCTCACCGTAAAGAAATAGTGCAGGTGCGCCACGTCGGTTCCGTATTTGACCGAAACAGCAATGTTCGTGCCCGTATAGGTCCCGGCCACTTCATAGAAACTATGACCAAAGCAGTACGGAAGTTCCGTCAGCTTGAAGCCGATCAGGTCGTTCCCCGTCAATGCGGATTCCTTGATCACCGTCACGTCATACCGCTCCTGCGTGCCGTTCTCGGCTACCACCACATAGGTCAGGGAATTCGAATGATCATTGTCCGTAACATCCGAAAACTGCGGAGTCAACGGCGGTACCGGTATGCCGCTCTCGGCGATGTACACGCAAGCATACTCGCTCTTGGTGAAATAGGCAATCAAATGGTGCAGGTCCGTGTTGTAAGGAACCGTCACGATCACCAGCTTCTGCGCCTGGTCGATCACACCCTGGTAAACCGCCCCAACCGGCCAGGTAAAGCCCCAGCCTGCGTTAAACGCCTCCTTGAACCCAAAGGTCAGCAGCTGCTTGGCATCGCTCCCGCTGACAGGCGTCACAAAATTAACGTCATACGTCCTGACCGCCCCGCTCTCCGAAGTCACCGTGATTTGGCTGGCTTCCGTCAACCCTCCCGCAGGAACGATCGCAAACGTCGCCAAATCCGAATGGGTCTCCGTATGCAACCCCAGGCTCGTAACCCCGTAAGGCACGTTGAAGGTCACCGTGCTCGTGCCGATCGTGCCGATCAGATGCCCGGTGTACAGACCCTGGCAGGCATCGCTCTTCGAGTAATCCGCGTCAATGCTTACCAGCAGGTTGGCCGTGCTGGCCGGAGCCTTCGTAACCGTCAACACCCATTCGCTCACCTCGCTCGGATCTTCCCCCTGGATCCAGAAATGGAACACATCCGGACCCGGGCTCAGCGGGTAAACGACCAAACCGGAGCAAATCTCGGCCGGAGGTGCCGGCACCGGGTTGGCCTGGTACATGCGAGCGTAGGGCGAAATCACCCACGTTGGGGTGAAGTTCAGCGTCGAATTGGGAACCGTGACCGCAATCGTCTGGGTGGCATAGTTGATGGTCTGCGTCGAACCCGTCACATTCACGTTGAAGGCCAGCAGATAATCCTCTTCACTCGGCACGCCCACAACCGGCAGGATCGAGTAAGTCTTCACCGCTCCCGACTGGGAGGTCACAATAAACGGAAGGGCTTCAGGAACCCCGTCGTTGTTCGCATCAAAATCGTAAATCGTAAAGGTCGTGTGGTCGCACGTGGCAAACGGGCTCAACGTAAAATGAACCGTGATCTCGTCCAGCACCGTGCCGTAAGGAACCGGGAACGTCACTGCCGTCCCCGCAAACGTGCCGGGATTGGTCCCAATCAACGGACTGTTCGCAGGCAGACACACCGAACCCAGCTTCCGCCAGCCCCCGCTGAACGACAACATGTCGTTCGCCGTCGAGGCCGGTGCCTTGCTGACCGTTACGTAATAGTACTCGAACGAATGGTTCTCCGCCTCGACCGTGAAGGTCACCAGGGCAGAGAAATCAATCGCCGTAACCCCCGAAACCGCTGGCGTCCCCAGCACGTTCCCGGGAGGTACCGGATTGTAATACACGTTCGAGAACGCACTCGATGTGAAGGTCGGAATCAATCCCGTCACAACCGTCTGGAACGGTACCGTCACCGTCACCGTCCGATTGACCGGGTCGATCACCCCCGTCACATTGCTTACCAGTGTCGGGTTCAGGGCTTGCGTAAACCCAAAACTCAACAACTGTTTCTCAGAGCTCGTGTTTTGCGCCGAGCCCCATGCAAAACTCAGGGTTAGCATCACTGCCAAAACCCCAAGCAGCTTTCCGAAACGTAGATGTTTACTCATAATGTTACTAAAAAATTTAGTTAAAGTTTCAATAATTTTCTGTTTGAGGAGAAAACACACCTTTCCCCTATAATTCTGCTAAAATAGGCAATTTTCAAATACCGCCCATTAATATTGAGAAGTATTTGTCAATATTTTGCTACCAGCGGTATCCGTCTCCCCGGACCGAATGCCTTTGATGAAACCCTTAGCACAGGCGGAGCCTGGTACCTTTTAAACTCACTCCGGTTGATGAGGGATCTGATCCGGGAAACCAATTTTTCCGAAAAACCTTTATTTGCAATAGTCTGCAAGGATTCTCCCAATTCAAGGTAACGGTAAAGGATCGCATCCAGCACATCATATTCGGGCAGAGAGTCGCTGTCCTTCTGCCCGGGCCGCAATTCAGCCGAAGGAGGTTTTGTTAAAATATTTTCCGGAATTATTTCCTTTTCACGATTTATTTGCCTGGCCAGGCGGTAAATATCGGTTTTATAAACATCGCCCAGGACCGACAATCCGCCGTTCAGATCCCCGTAAAGGGTGGAATACCCGACAGCAAACTCGCTTTTATTGGAAGTGTTCAGGAGCAGCATGTCCAGCTTGTTGGAAAGTGCCATCAGGATCACTCCGCGCGCCCGCGCCTGCAGGTTTTCCTCGGTATTATCCGGCGGATGGTTTTTTAAACCGGGTTCCAGCTGCTTTATAAAGGCATCGGTCACCGGATCGATCGGTATAGTCAGGTATTCAATGCCTAAATTTCCGGCCAAGCGGACCGCATCGGTAACCGAATGCTCCGAGGAATAACGGGAAGGCATCAAAACAGGTTTCACATTCTGATTTCCGAGGGCTTCACAAGCCAGAACCAATGTCACGGCGGAATCAATCCCTCCTGACAGTCCCAAAACCGCCCGCGAAAATCCCGTTTTTGAGAAAAAGTCCCGGATCCCGAAAACCAGGGCCTTATGGATCATTTCCAGCCGGTAATCCTCATCGGAGCCGTGCCTGTCCGGTTCCACACGGTGAACTGGCGGTTTGATCAGCTTATCGGTTTCATAGAACCTCAAATCTTCGGTAAAAGGCTCGAAACCATCAACCCGGTTCCCCTTGCTGTCGATCACCGCGGATGAACCGTCAAAGATCAGTTCGGCGTGAGCGCCGACCTGGTTGCAATAGACCAGGGGCAATCCATAGCGCCTCACCGTATGGAAGAGCACTTCCTGCCTGTCAGCCAGCCGGTTGGCGGCAAATGGACTGGCCGAGATATTAATGATCAGGTCGGGTTTCTGACCCATGAGTTGATCCATAGGAGAAACCGGGTACAAGCGGTTATTCGAAAAGACGTTCCCGATCGGTTGGTCATCCCAGATATCTTCGCAAATGGTGAGTGCAATCCTGACTCCTTTCAATGTGACAATCCTGAAGTCCCGGTTGGGTTCAAAATACCTATACTCATCAAAAACGTCATAGGTCGGGAGCAGGGTTTTATAGCGGACATCCTGTATCCTGCCTCCGGCCAGCAAACAGGCGGCATTGAACAGTTTTTTTCCCTTCTCCCCGGGATTCAGAGCTGGTGTGCCTGCAATGATGGCGGTTTTATCAGATAACCCGGCCAACTCCTGGATCGTCTTTTCACACTGCCGGATGAAATCCTCCTGCTCCAGTAAATCAAGCGGGGGATAGCCGCAAACAGACAATTCCGAAAATACGATCAGGTCGGCACCGGCCTTCTCCGCCCTGAGGATACACTCCCTCATCTTGGCCAGGTTGCCTTCGAAATCGGCAATCCTGAAATTCTGTTGGGCAAGGGCTATTTTCATGGGTTAAAATATCAGGCCTAAACTTAATCCCAGCTGATTGATCCTTACGTTATCAGGTGTCCGGATGTCATTCTCAGTGGTCACGTCAAGGAAGGTGTTTGTGTAAACTGCAAGCACCTGGAGCGCCAGCCCGTTGCCAAAGGAGTAGATAAAGCCCGCCCCTGCATGATAGGCCAGGTTGAAACCGGCAACACCCTGCAAGAACTCCTCTCTCAGGATCTCTTCCTTCCTTACCGTAATGGCAGCATGAGTCCTGATCATCGGATCGAGTCCGACTTCGCAGAAGAGGGTCGTATAGCCGATCTCGGGTAAGTTGAACTTCATGGCTACCGGTATCTGCACGTACCGGAGGCCGTAAATCAGTTTTGACCCGGAGGCAAGGGTGTCCTGGCCCGAAGACCGGTCCAGGATGACCGGTCCGGAAAAGAAAAGGCTTCCACCGGTCAGGTTCCAGTTGACTCCAAGAGACAGAGCGCCCCATTTTTCATATTGATAGTTCAGCCGCATGCCCAGGCTGATTCCCGGCCTGACTGTGTCACCGGTCAAATGATCCTGCCCGGCATGGAACCAATTCAGGTGAGGTTCTGCCTGGATCATCAGGCGAAGAGGCTTTTCATTCGGCTGTGCAGGCAAGCTGATTGCGGGAATCAGAAAAAACAGGAGGAACATGTACTTACGGCTGTTCATGGGCCAGACAAGATTTTCTCTATTTTTAACGTTAGTTAGACCGGGTTAGTATTCTATGATTATGAACAACATCTTTCAGCGATCTTTTACAAAAATAGGCATATTTGGACTATTCCTGATGATGACTCTTTACGGATGCCGGCGGACTGAGCCATCAGGACCGGGCGGGCTGTTCAGGTTCGATGAATGGCTGACAACCTGGCCTGCGAGGGGCTGCGGGGATTCGTTAAAAAACAGGTATCCCGAACTGGTTCCTTTCTTTAGCGTTTACAACAATCAGGTTATCGGGATCGGGCCGGATACAATGCCAGGGTATCCCGGACAACTGCTGGAATTCCTCCAAGATCCTTCAGTCAGCGAAACCAATCGGATGATCGGGACCAATCAGTCCCACTTTCAAAATATCCTGAAGGAAACCGTCAGATCCTTGTCCCGAATCCGCAAGGTCCTTCCGGATGCTGATGTGCCCGCGGTTGTTACCTTCGTTGGCGGATTCAATCAGACTTTTGTGACCCTGCCGGGTATCCTGGGCGTTGGCCTGGAGCATTACCTGGGAGATACCTGCTCACTGTATACCAGGCTGGGAATGCCCGGCTATCTCCTGACCCAAACCAATCCGGAAAACCTGCCTGTTAATGCAGTCAGGGCCTGGATCAGCTCCGAAATGCCTGAACCAACGCCCGGTTCCACATTCCTGGATCATCTGGTTCACGAAGGGATCCTGTACTACCTGTCTGAAAGAGTAATGAAAGGAAAGGTAACGGGGAACCTGTTCCATCAAACTGAGAAACAATCGGACTGGTGCAGGGAGAATGAAAAGGCCATGTGGAAATTCCTGGTCCAGCGTGAAATCCTGTTTTCGACCGACCGGTTTACCATCCGGAGGTTTTTTGATGAAGCACCTTTCACCCGCGACTATGGGCAGGAATCTCCCGGGCAAACGGGAAAATGGATTGGTTACCGGCTGGTCGCCAGCTATGTCAAAAAAAATCGCTGCCGGCCGGCGGAGCTGCTAAGGGAGACGGACAGCCGGAAAATTCTGTCTCTGGCCGGTTATCATCCGTAAACTTTTTTTCCCCATTTTTGTATATAATAACCATAGAGGAGAACAATCATGTTGAAGCGAAAATCCATTTACCGGTGTGCCATCTGCGGCAATA